>NZ_MEGA01000023.1:465-27102 GCF_001725695.1 Microbacterium sp. SCN 71-21 | reverse complement strand
CCCGCCTCGCCCGGCCCCGCAACGTCGGAACTTCTCGGCGGCACGCCGCGCCGCGGCATCCGTCGCCGGCGCGTCAGGGAAGACTTCCGACGTGGTGCCCGGCCGAGTCCGCGGGTCGATCGCCGGCCGACCCGGGCCGTTCCCCTCACCCGCCTCGGTGACCCTTACCCGCCCCCGGCACTCGCCGGCCGCCCCACCCGGCCGCCGTCACCACCCGGACGTCGCCCCCCTCACTCCGCCGCAGCGACCCGCGTCGTCGGCGCTGTGAGGCGCGGGAGCAGCACGGGAGTGCGGGACTTGTACGCCCGGTATGCGGGATCGTCGCCCCACTTCCGCTCCGCCTTCGCCTCGAGCAGGGGGATGCCGCTGACCCGGGTGAGCAGCAGGGTGACGAACAGGGGCGAGAGCACGGCGACCCACTGCCAGCCCGACAGCGCCGGGGCGGCGACGAGGAACACGCCCACCCACAGCACGATCTCGCCGAAGTAGTTCGGATGCCGCGACCGAGACCACAGGCCCGTGCTGATGAAGCGACCGCGGTTCGCGGCATCCGCCTTGAAGGCGTTCTTCTGGGCATCCGCGACGATCTCGATCACGAGGCCGATGAGCCACACCGCGATGCCGACGTAGGCGATCCACTCGAGCGGCGCCGGCCGGGCGGACGACAGGGCGATCCACACCGCCGACGCCGTCAGGCTCACCCACGCGCCCTGGATCACCCACACCTGCAGGAACCGCACCGGGTTCTGCTTGATCGTGTCGAACCGGTCGTCGCCCCCCGTGCGCCGCACGCGCATGAACAGGAACGTGCCGAGCCGCAGCGCCCACACCGTCACCATCGCCGCGAGCACCCAGCCGCGCGCGTCGATGGTCGGATGCAGCACCACGAGGCCCGCGGAGACGACGACGAACGTGAGGCTCCCGGTCAGGTCGAAGAAGTGCTCGGTGTGCGCGAGCTGCGATGGGATGTACACGATCACCTGGATCGCGAATGCGGCGATCACGGCGAGCGCGTACAGCGGGAACCCGCCGACGGTCGCCCCGCCCTGGCTTCCGGCGACGGCGACGAGCGCGCCGATCACCAGCACGACGATGATCGTGAGGAGGGCTTTGCGGGTCACGGACATGGGGTGCTCCGATCGGGTCGAAGGAACGAGGGGATGCCGCGGCTCACGCGCGGGCGTAGAGGTCGTCGATCACGGCGGCGCCGCGGTCGAGCAGCGCGGTGCGCTTGATCTTCAGGGTCGGGGTGACGAGGGTCGTGTCGTCGAGATCGGCGAGCACGAGCGCGAAGCGCCGCACGCTCTCACTGTGGGAGACGCGGGAGTTCGCGGCATCCACCACGGCAGTCAGCGCCGCGACGAGGGCGGGATCGTCGATCACGGAGAGCCCGTCGCCCGCGGTGTCGTCGACCGAGACACCGTTCTCCTGCGCCCAGGCGCGGGTCTCGACGGGGTCGAGCACGAGCAGGGCCGACAGGTACGAACGCCCCTCGCCGACGGTCACCGCGTGGGCGACGAGGGGATGTGCCTCGACCGCGTTCTCCCACGCCTGCGGCACGACGGTCTTGCCGGTGCTGGTGATGATGACGTCCTTGAGGCGGCCCTCGAGCACGAGGCGGCCGTCGTCGTCGAGCCGGCCGAGGTCGCCGGTGCGCAGGAAGCCGTCCTCGAACGCGTCGGCGTTGTGCCGCGGGTCGCGGTAGCCCGCGAACACCCCGACGCCCCGCGCGAGGATCTCGCCGCGCTCGCTGATGCGCACGGTCGAGCCGGGCAGCGGGTAGCCCACGGTGCCCGAGCGGATGTTCCCCGGCAGGTTGCCGGTCAGGGGCGCGGATGTCTCGGTCAGCCCGTAGCCCTCGATCACCGGCACGCCGAGGCCGCGGAAGAACAGCGACAGGTCGGCGGCGAGCGGGGCGCCGCCGGAGAGGATGTAGTCGAGCCGGCCGCCCATGAGCGCGCGCAGCCGCCCGTAGAAGAGGCGGTCGAAGAGCCGGCGGCGCAGCCGCAGCCCGAACGCGGGCGTCGCGCCCGACTCGGCGGCCTCACCCCACTGCTCGGCGGTCGCGACGGCGCCGCGCCAGACCGCGCCGAGGTGAGCGGCATCGGCCTTCGCCCCCGCCGCTGCGCGGATCTTCTCGAGCACCCGCGGAACGACCACGAGGAAGGTCGGCCGCAGCACCCCGAGGCTCTCGACGACCTGGGTCGTGTCGGCGACGTGCGCGATGCGCATCCCGCCCGACAGGCAGATGAGCTGCAGGCCGCGGGCGAGCACATGGGCGAGTGGCAGGAAGATGACCGTGTTGCCGCCGTCGTGCACCACGGCGCTGTACGCCGCGGCGATGTTGGCGACCTGGCCGACGAAGTTGCGGTGCGTGAGGATCGCGCCCTTCGGTTCGCCGCTCGTGCCCGACGTGTAGACGATCGTCGCGGGGGAGTCGAGGTCGGCGTGACGGCGCCGCGCCTCGAGAACGTCATCGCCGATCGCGACGCCGCGCGCGGTGAGCGCGTCGAGGTCGGCGGGCGAGGCATCCATCGTCCAGACGCCGAGGTCGCCGAGACCCGTCGCGGCGAACGCGTCGGTGAGGATGCCGCGCTGTCGCTCTCCGCCCGCGATGCCCAGCCGCACCTGCGCATCGGTGGTGATCGCCGAGACCTGGTCGGGGGACGAGGTGTCGTAGACCGGCACGATCACGGCGCCCGCGAACCACCCGGCGAGATCGGCGACGGCCCACTCGTAGCGGGTGGGCGCCATGATCGCGACGGTCTCGCCGGCGCCGACGCCGACGGCGATCAGGCCCTTCGCGAGCGACTGCACCTGGTGCAGATAGTCGGCCGTCGAGACGTGTCGCCACGGATGCTCCGCATCACCGGTCGGCACATCGAACGCCGCGTGATCGGGCGCCGTCGCCGCGCGCCGGGTCAGCAGGTCGGTGATGTTGCGGTAACCGTCGATGTCGACGAGGGGTTCGGTGGAGCGCTCCCGCATGGTGTCCTCCGGTCGGAACGTCGTGGCACTGGGTCACTCCGTGGCCGCAGGCGGGCAGGGAGAAGTGACCCCATACTGGCGTTTCGGAGCCGTCGACGAAGTGGATTGCCCTTCGGGCCGGAATGTGCTCTGGGGTCGGGCAGGGGCTGCGGCTGGGGCTGCGGCTGCGGCAGGGACTGCGGCTGCGGCAGGTGCTGGCGCGGGCTCGGGCGGTGCAATCCGCGAACGGCGCGATGCCCGCACTGCGTCGGAACTTCTCGGCGCCGCGCCGGTTCGGGATGCCGCGGCGCCCCGTGTCGGCGAGAAGTTCCGACTGTGCGCGGGGCCAGGGGGCTCGGGAGCCGGGGTCGGGCGGGGTGGGAGGCGCTCAGGCCCGCGGCGGCCAGGTCGCCGCGCCGAGCTCGCGGGAGATGCCGCGCGCGGCGTCGCGCAGCTCGCGCAGGGCCGCATCGGGCACCGGCTGCGCGTCGGCGGGCACGACGAGCGCCACGGCGGCGATCACCCGTCCGGTGTCGTCGACGACCGGCACCGCCACCGAGCACTCTCCGACGACGGCCTCCTCGATCTCCCACGCGAGCGCCGCCGCTCGGATGTCGTCGAGCGCCGACGTGAGGGATGCGGCATCCGTCACTGTGTGGTCGGTGAGGTCGGCGAGCTCGCGTGCAAGCAGTTCGCCGCGCACGTCGTCGTCGTAGGCCGCCAGCACCTTGCCGATCGCCGACGCGTGCACGGGCAGCGTGATGCCGGTCTCGGGCATCTGCTCGGAGCCGTCCGGGCGCCGGTCGTGATGGATGACGAGCACGTCGCCGAGCAGCGGCACCCCGAGCCGGGTGGCGAAGCCGGTGCGCTGCGACAGAGCGTGCATCCACCGGATGGAGCGCGAGCGCACATCGAGGGTGTCGAGGTAGACGCTCGAGAGCTTGAGCAGCGCCGGCCCGAGCATGTAGCGGTTGCCGTCGGGTTCCTGCGCGACGAGCCCGTGGGCCTGCAACGACTTCACGAGCCCGTGCACGGTGGACGGGGGGAGTCCGAGCGCGGCGCCGAGGTCGCTGACGCCCAGTCGCCGCGCGCCCTGCAGGAGCCCGAGGATGCGCGCGGCACGGTCGATCGACTGGATCATGGGGCTCTCCTTCCGCATTCAGCATCCTCAGGGGACGCACGGTCGGGATGCCTCTTGACACCGGCGTCCGACGCGACAATGCTTCGATATTAGCGAAGTGGATTCGACAATGTCGAAAATTGCACCGTCGATCCACACATCGTTCACAGGGGAGCGTGAGTCATGGACGACATCACCACGCGGCGCATGCGCGTCGCGGACACCCCCTGCTGTGACGCCGGCGGGCGATCCCGATCCGTCGCGCGCATCGACAACGCCTCGACGACCGAGGCCTGAAACGAGCAGGAGATCCGCGCATGAAGAAGCTCATCAACGACCCGGCCAACGTCCTCGCCGACGCGCTGCACGGGGTCGCCGCAGCCCACCCCGAACTCGACGTCGACTTCGAGAACCGCGTCGTGTTCGGCACCGCACCGCGCGCCGGTCGCGTCACCCTCGTCTCCGGCGGAGGCTCGGGTCACGAGCCCCTGCACAGCGGCTTCGTCGGCGACGGCATGCTCGACGCCGCGTGCGCGGGTGAGGTGTTCACCTCGCCCACCCCCGACCAGATGCTCGCCGCCGCGACGAAGGTCGACTCCGGTTCGGGCGTGCTGTTCATCGTGAAGAACTACACCGGCGACGTGCTCAACTTCGACATGGCCGCCGACCTCGCCCGTGAGGAGGGCGTGATCGTCGAGTCGGTCGTCGTGGCCGACGACGTCGCCGTCGAGGACTCCACCTGGACCGCGGGTCGCCGCGGCGTGGGCACGACCCTCGTCGTCGAGAAGGTCGCCGGCGCCGCCGCGGCCGAAGGCCTGCCCCTCGCAGAGGTCAAGCGCATCGCCGAGAAGGTCGCCGCGAACGGGCGCTCGATGGGCGTCGCGCTCACGAGCTGCACCGTGCCGGCCAACGGCAAGCCGAGCTTCGAGCTGCCCGAGGACGAGATGGAGGTCGGTGTCGGCATCCACGGCGAGCCGGGCCGCAAGCGGGTGCCGCTGGCATCCGCTCACGACATCGCCGAGACGATCGTCACCGCCATCACCGACGACCTCGACTTCACCGGATCGCCCGTGATCGCCCTGCTCACCGGCCTCGGCGGCACGCCGCTCATCGAGCTCTACCTCACCTACGGCGAGATCGCGAAGGCCCTCGAGGCGAAGCGCGTCACCGTCGCGCGCACACTCGTCGGCGACTACGTCACGAGCCTCGACATGGCCGGCGCCTCGCTCACGCTGGTGAAGGCCGACGACGAGATCCTGCGCCTCTGGGATGCCCCGGTCGTGACCTCCGCCCTGCGCTGGGGGCGCTGAGATGGCAGACGTCATCACCGTCGCCCAGCTCGAGGCGTGGCTGCGCGCCGCCTCTGCCGCCCTGCACGAGAAGGCCGCCTGGCTCACCGAGCTCGACTCGGCCATCGGCGACGCCGACCACGGCACGAACATGGCCCGCGGCTTCACCGCCGTGGTCACGAAGCTCGACGCCGGCGTGCCCGACACGGCTCCCGCCCTGCTGAAGTCGGTCGGGATGACCCTCATCTCGACCGTCGGTGGGGCGAGTGGCTCGCTCTACGGCACCCTCTTCCTCGAGGCGGCCAAGGCGCTGCCCGCCGACTCCGAGGTCACCGCCGCGCAGTTCGCCGAAGCGCTCGCCGCCGGCGTCGCCGGCATCGTCTCGCGCGGTCACGCCGAGATCGGCGACAAGACCATGATCGACGCGCTCACCCCCGCTGTCGCGGCCTTCGCCGCCGCGGCGGCGGGTGAAAGTGCAGCGGATGCCGCGGCATCCGCTGCCCGCGCCGGAGAGGCCGGACGCGACTCGACCGAACCGCTCGTGGCGCGCAAGGGTCGTGCCTCGTACCTCGGGGAGCGCAGTGCCGGGCATCTCGATCCGGGGGCATCGTCGTCGGTCATCCTGCTCGAGACCCTGGCGGGAGTGCTGGCCGCGTGATCGGGTTCGTCGTCGTCTCGCACTCCGCCCCGCTCGCCGACGCGGCGGTCGACCTCGCCCTGCAGATGGTGCACGACGAGGCGCCGCCGGTGCGGGTCGCGGCCGGCGCCGCGGGCGGCTTCGGCACGGACGCCGCCGCGATCGCGCAGGCGATCGACGAGCTGGCCGACACCGACGGGGTGCTCATCGTCACCGACCTGGGCTCGGCCGTGCTGAGCTCCTCGCTCGCCCTGGATCTCCGGGAGAGCGCCGTGCCCGTGCGCATCAGCGACGGGCCCTTCGTCGAGGGGTTGACCGCCGGGATCGTCCGGGCCGTGACCGGCGGCACCCTCGACGAGGTGACGTCCGAAGCGCGCCGAGCGCTCGATGCGAAGCGGCAGGACGACGTCTCCGAGACGGGGGCGGATGCCGCACCCGCCGCGGCGCCCGTCGAGGTCGCCCCCGCGGTGGCCGTCGCCGAGGTGACCCTCGTGAACGAGGTGGGGCTGCACTCCCGGCCCGCGGCATCCGTCGTGAAGACCGTCGGCCGGTTCGACGCCGCGGTCACCGTGACCAACGCGACCTCGGGCAAAGGGCCGGTGTCTGCGTCGAGCCTCATCGGACTGCTGTCGCTCGCCGCGGGGAAGGGCGATGTGCTGCGCATCGCGGGGGACGGGGCAGATGCGGTCGCCGCGGTCACCGCCGTGCACGACCTCGCCGCCGACGGGTTCGGCGAAGCGGCCTGACGCGTCGGCTGCGTCGCCGGGATCAGGAGAAGTCGGCGGCGACGGCGTTGCGGTGGTACTCGAAGATCAGGCTCGTGCGGGTCGAGGCGACGCTCGGTCGTGCCGAGAGTTGATCGACGACGAAGCGTCGTACCGACGACGATGTGTCGACGGCGATGTGCACGAGGAAGTCGTCGACCCCGCCGAGGAAGAAGAGCTGGATGACGTCGGGATGCCGGCTGATCTCCTGGGCGAACCCGCGGATGTTCTCCTGACGCTGCCCGGGCCGCAGGGTCACGCCGATGATCGCTTGGAGGCCGCGCCCGAGCGCGGTCTGGTCGACGGCGGCGTGGAAGCCCGTCAGTACCCCTCGTTCGACGAGGGAGCGGGTGCGGGCGTGGGCGGTCGACGGGGCGACGCCCAGCTGATCGGCGAGGGCCGCGTTGGTCGCCCGCGCGTCGCGACTGAGGGTCTCGATGATCTGCTCATCGATCGGGTCGAGCTCATCGGGCATCGAAGATCCTTCGACAGTTGGGGGAAAAGAGCGGGTTTTCCAGAGAACTCTACGGCGATATGACGAATCTGACGCAGAAGATTCTGCATGTAACACAAGAGAGCGAACCGTCTGCCATATTTCCCTCAACCCGCCGGAGGAACCGAGGAGCCCGACATGCGCGTCGCCGTGCCGACCGAGATCAAGAACAACGAGAACCGGGTGGGGCTCACGCCCGCCGGCGTCGACGCTCTGCATCACCGCGGCCACGAGGTCGTCGTGCAGTCCGGAGCCGGCATCGGCAGCGGGTTCTCCGATGACGAGTACCGCGCCGCCGGCGCCGTCATCGCCGCCACCGCCGAGGAGACCTGGTCGGGTGCAGACCTGCTCGTGAAGGTCAAGGAGCCGATCGCCGCGGAGTACCCGCTGCTGCGCCCCGACCTCACCCTCTTCACCTACCTGCACCTCGCCGCCGACCGTCCCCTCACCGAGGCGCTCATCGCGGCCGGCACGACCGCCGTCGCCTACGAGACCGTGCAGACCCCCGACCGTGCGCTCCCTCTCCTCGCCCCGATGAGCGAGGTCGCTGGGCGCCTCTCGATCGTCGTCGGCGCCCACGCCCTCATGCGCGCCTCCGGAGGCCGCGGCCAGCTCATGGGCGGCGTGCCGGGCACCCCGCGGGCGAAGGTCGTCGTGATCGGCGGCGGTGTCGCCGGCGAGCACGCGGCTGCCAACGCCCTCGGCCTCGGTGCCCAGGTCACCGTCATCGACATCTCCCTGCCGGCCCTGCGCCGCATCGAGGCCCGCTTCGGTACCCAGGTGCAGACGCGCGCGTCGACCCGGTACGAGATCGCCGAGCAGCTGCGCGATGCCGATCTCGTGATCGGCTCGGTGCTCATCCCCGGGGCCGCCGCCCCGAAGCTCGTCACCGACGACATGGTCGCCGCCATGAAGCCCGGCTCGGTGCTCGTGGACATCGCCATCGACCAGGGCGGATGCTTCGAAGGCTCCCGTCCGACGACCCACGACGACCCGACGTTCCCCGTGCACGACTCCGTGTACTACTGCGTCGCCAACATGCCGGGCGCCGTGCCGCACACCTCGACCCGCGCTCTTGCGAACGCCACGCTGCCCTACGTCATCGCGATCGCCGACAAGGGATGGGACGCGGCATCCGCTGCCGACCCGGCCCTCGCGAAGGGTCTCAACGTCGTCGGCGGCGAGGTCGTCAACGCGGGGGTGAAGGCAGCCCTCGGCCTGTAATCGAGCGACATCCGCCCGACATACGGGCCACGTACGCTCGCGCTCGTGATCGGGTATCCGGACTATCTGCGGCTGCTGCCCAAGACCGAGCTGCACTGCCACTTCGCGTCGACGATGAACGCGCCGCTGTTCATCGAGCTCGCCGACCGGTACGGCGTCGCGTTGCGCTCGACCGACCCCGCGACGCTGTTCGACTTCGACGACCTGCGCGACTTCCTGGTGGCGTTCCGGGCCGCGCACGACGTGCTGCGCGCGCCCGACGACTTCGCCCGCGTCGCCTACGAGGGAGTGCGTTCGGCGGTCGCCGACGGCAATCTGCGCTACCGCGAGTACTTCGTCAACCCGCAGTACTTCGCGTCGCGCGGCCTCGCCTACCCCGACGTGATCGACCCGATCATCGACGGACTGCGTCGCGCCGAGACCGACTACGGCGTCGGCTTCCGGGTGATCGCCGCGATCAACCGCCGCGAGTCGCCCGAGAGCGCCGTCGAGATGGTGCGGCAGGTGCTCGCGCACCCGCGCCCCGAGGTCGTCGGCATCGGCCAGGACGACCTTACCCCCGAGGACACCGAGGACCCGGCGCGCTTCGCCGACGCTTACGCGCTCGCCGCCGCCCACGGCCTGCACCGCACCGCCCACGTCGCCGAGACCGATCGGGCGCTGCCGTCGGCGGTGCGCGACGCGCTCGAGGTGCTCGACTGCGACCGCCTCGACCACGGCTACCGCATCATGGACGACCCGGCGCTCGTCGAGCTCGCCCTCGCGCGCGGGGTCGCCTTCACGACCACCCCGATCTCCACCACCATCTGCACCGGCTGGCACCTCGACCCCTCGCACCGCATCCGCGGCATGATCGAGGCGGGCCTGACCGTGACCGTCTCCACCGACGACGCCATGTTCTTCCGCACCGACCTCGGACGCGAGTACACCGAGGGCCTGCTCGAGATGGGCGTCTCGGCCGAGACCGCCAAGCGCATCGCCCTGAACGGGGTGGATGCCGCGTGGTGCGACGACGCCCAGAAGGCACGTCTGCGGGCGGAGTTCCGCGCACAGTTCCTCACGCTCGACGCGGCGCTCGCGGGCTGAGCCGCGGCATCCGCTCGTCGTCGGCGCCGACGAGGACGATAGAGCATACGGCGCACGAGGACGTGAGGCAATGGCCTGGCGTGACCCCGGAGGCGGCGGCGTAGAGTGCCGCCACGCACCTGGGGAGAGCGAGGGGGAATCGCTCGGGGTGCGGCACAGGGGGACGGTGGAGTCTCCCTGGCGATCTCATTGGGGAGACAACATGAACAAGGCAACAAAAGGCACGTTGGCGATCGCGGCGGGTGTCGTCCTGCTCTTCGGAGGCGGAGGATCGCTCGCGTACTGGAGCTCGCAGGCGACGGTCACGCCGGCGCAGGTCACGACCGGTCAGCTGACGATCGGCACGGCATCGTCGTCGGGTTGGTCGGTGGAGAAGTACCTCGGGTCCAGTTTCACGAGCGTCGACACGGCGAGCTACCTCGCCGTTCCGGGTGACACGCTGCAGTACGCGGCCACCTTCCCGGTGACGGCGGTCGGCACGAACCTGAAGGTCTCGGCAGCACTGACGGGCGGTGCCCTCACGTCGTCGAGCTCGGGCCTGCAGACCCTTCTCGGCGCGACGCCGACGTACACGGTCAAGGACCAATCGGGCACGACGATCACCCCGTCGGCCGGGTCGTACGCGATTCCGAACGGCACGACCTCGCTCAGCGTGACGACCACGATCTCCTGGCCGTTCGGATCGACCGGCGATCAGGTCGGCGTGAACTCGACGATCTCGCTGTCGCAGATCGGCCTGACCCTCACCCAGGTCGCTCCGTAACCAGCCGACGGTCATGCGCGGGAGCACCACGACCGCGGTGAGTGCGGCATCCCTGGTCCTCGGGGCTGTCGTGCTCGCCGTGGTCGTCGCGCCCGGCACCTACGGATCGTTCTCGTCCGCGACGAGCGTCAGCCCCGCCACGGTCACGACCGGAACGCCCTCGCTCGCGATCACCACCGGAACGCCCGTGACCCCTGCCGGGGTGTATCCGGGCGGCCCGGCCGACCTCATCGCGGTGAGGACCGTCACCAACGGCGGCGCCGTCGGGCTGCGCCTCGGAGCCGCCGTCGCCCTCGCCGGGGCGTCGTCGTCGAATCTCGGCGGCAACGTCGTGGTGAGTTTCGCCACGCAGACCAGCGCGACCTGCGCGGCGACCCCACCGGCGTCGGGGCTGTGGACGTGGAGTCTCGCCGGCGGTCTCACCTCACCGACGACGGCGCCGACGCTGGCGTCAGGGGCGAGTGCCACCCTCTGCGTCTGGCAGTCGCTTCCGGTGACGGCCGCCAATGGAACCTTCGCCGCCAGCGCGTCGCCCACCCTCACCCTCACCGGCTCCCAGACATCGCCGTGACCGGACATCGAGCACCGCCATGACCCGCAGAACCGCCGCCATCGCCGCCCTCGCGGCGGCCTGTGCGTTCGCGGTGCTCGCACCGGCGGCCGCGTTCGCCTACTGGTCCGTCAGCGCGCAGACGACGGTCGCGGCATCGAGTCGCACCTTCGCGGTCACCGCTCCCGGCGCGACCGCGGTGTCGTTCTTCGGGCGCACCGGCTCCCAGTACGCCGCGGTGACCATGGCCAACTCGGGCACCACGCCGTGGGCGAGCGTCGCCGTCGCCACGGCGCCCGGAACGAACTCCCTCGGCAGCGGGGCCACCGCCACCGTGCAGATCACCTCGGCCGCGAGCGCCTCGACCTGCGCGACGGATGCCACCTACAGCGGCGTCGCCGCGCAGAACCTGCTCGCCGCGGCATCCGCGACCCTCTCGACGAACCTTCCGGCGCCGGGCGCCACCACCTACGCCTGCCTGAAGATCGTGGTCGCCGGTGTCGTCGCGAGCACCGCCAGCGGGGCCGCCCCGCCGAGACCCGCAGCCGCCGCCACCCTGACCCTCACCCCCGCGCAGCAGAACTGGAGCACGTCGCAGTCGGCCCCGCTGACCGCGACGAGCACGGGGTGGATGTCGTGCCTGACCAACCCGGGCATCCTCAACGTCGCCGCACAGTCCGCCACCGTCACCTACACCGCGCCGGTCTCGGGTACGTACACCTTCACGCTCGACACCGGTGCCACCTCGACAGCGACGGGTGTGCCCGCCGGAACCGCCACCCGCACGATCACCAACGCCCTCCTCGGCGGAAGCGCGGGCGACCACTACGTCACCGTGAGCTACACCGCTGGGAGTACCACGGTGTACGTCGGCATCGCTCATCTGACCTATGTGTCGGTGCTCGGGCTCGGTCTGGGGGTGCAGTGCACATGACCGGCTCCGTCGCGCTGCTCGCCGTGCTCACCGCGGCAGCGCTCCCGCTCGCGCCGGCGGCCGCGCCTGCCGTCGCGCGGGCCGCCACGGCGGCAGGCGAACCGGGGCTCTCCTTCAGCGCCGACGGCTCCACGTGGACATCCGGCCCGCTCGACATCGTGCCCGCGTCCTGGCGTCCTGTGCCGGGATCCGCCTTCGACGCCACGTTCTCGGTGCGCAACGACCGGAGCACCGCGGCATCCGTCGCCCTCTTCGCCACCGATGTGTCCTCGAGCTCGCGCGACCTGCTGCTCGCGACGAGCATCGCGGGAGGAGGGGACGCCCCGCAGCAGCTCGGTGAGGTCACCGGATGTCTCGCACTGGCGTCGGCGCGACTCGCACCGGGCGAGGTGATCCCGGTGACGCTCTCGCTCGCCGTCTCACCGGGATTGAGCACCGCGCAGAACACGGCGGTGTCGTTCGAGGTCGTCTCGACCGCGAGCGACGCGATGACGGCACCGCCGGCCTCGACCTGCCCCGTCGCGTCCGCACCCGCGCCGTCGGTGTCGGCACTGCCGCGCACGGGCTGGTTCGACGGCGACACGCTGCGCACCGTGCTGCTCGCCGGTCTCGGCGCACTGGGCGCGGGCGCCGTGCTCTCGGTGAGACGCAGGGAGCACCACAGATGACCGACACCCTCCCCGCCACCCGCCGCGCGGTGCGCCACCGATCCGGAGAGCGGGTCTCCGTGGTGCGGATGATCGCGGCGGGACTGTCCTGGGCTCCGCTGGTGATCGTCGCGTTGATCGCGATCGTCGTCATCGCCGTGCCGGCCGTGACGGGATCACGCGCCTACACGGTGCTCACCGGGTCGATGGTGCCGCTGTATCCCCCCGGCACCCTCGTCGTCGTTCGGCCCGTCGATCCGTCGACGCTGCGTACCGGTGACGTCGTCACGTATCAGCTCGAATCGGGCAAGCCCGCGGTCGTCACCCACCGCATCGTGGGCATCGGTGCGTCGGGCGACGGCGCCCCCCTGTTCCTCACCCGCGGCGACGCGAACAATGTCGACGACGCGAAGCCGGTGCTCGCCGCGCAGGTCGTGGGCAAGCTCTGGTACGCCGTGCCCTACATCGGATGGATCAACAACATCCTGGTCGGTGACTGGCGCATGTGGGTGATCCCGATCGTGGTCGGCGCGCTCCTCCTCTACGGCGTCGTGACGCTGATCTCCGCCCATCGTGATCGGCGTCGTGCCCGCGCCGCCGCCGATCGCGGCACCCGTCGAGTGCACTGAGACGGGATGCCGCGGCCCCGGGTCGGTCGGTCGGAGCGACAGACCCGGGGCCGCGAGACCTCGGTGCGGCGTCGCGTCAGGGGCGGCTGGCGCGACGGTGCCGGCGGGCGCCCGCAGGGCGTGCGGCCGTGCCCTCGGATGCCGCGGGCCGGCCGCCGTGCGGATGTGCGGCGCCGTTCGCGCCGCCGTGGCGGGCCTGTCCGGTCCCACCGTGGCCCTGCGCACGCTGTCCCTGCGTGGAACGCTGCCCCTGTGCCTGCCCCTGGCCGCCGCGCGCCGGGCGTCCCTCGCCGGAACGCGGCGTCGCGGCATACGCGCGACCGGCGCCGGACGTGCCGCCCGACGACCGGCGACCGCGCGATCCGCCCTGACCGGCGGCCGGCTGCGACCCACCCTGGGGCTTCGCCTTCTGCGGCTGGGTCTTCGGCTTCTGCGCGGCGGCGGCCGGAGCGGCGCTCGGTGCCACGCGCGCAGCCATCTCGCCGACGAGGTCGCGCACAGCGGGGGTGTCGGCATCCACGTTCTCGAACGGTGCGGTGATGGCGGCCTTGCGCAGCATGTCGGCCACGTCGCGCTTCTGCGACGCGAGCACGACGGTGACAACGGTGCCCTCGGCGCCGGCGCGCGCGGTGCGGCCCGAGCGGTGCAGGTAGGCCTTGTGCTCGAGCGGCGGGTCGACGTGCACGACCAGCTCGACCTCATCGACGTGCACGCCGCGGGCGGCGACGTCGGTCGCGACGAGCACGCGAACACCTCCGGCTGCGGGGTCGGCGCCGAAGGCTGCGAGGTTGCGCTCGCGGGCGCCCTGGCCGAGGTTGCCGTGCAGGTCGACCGCCGGGATGCCCCTGGCTGTCAGCTGGCGCGCAAGCTTCTTGGCCTGGTGCTTGGTGCGGGTGAAGAGGATGCGGCGCCCCACGCCGGACGCGAGGGTCTCGACGAGGCTCGCCTTGTGGTCGTCGGCGACGAGCAGCACGCGGTGGGTCATGGCGGCGGCGGGCACGCTGGACTCGTCGACCGAGTGACGCACCTCGTCGCGCAGGAACGAGCGCACGAGGCCGTCGACACCGCGGTCGAGGGTGGCGCTGAACAGCAGGCGCTGTCCACCGGCGGGCGTCGCCTTGAGGATGCGGGTGACGCCCGGCAGGAAGCCGAGGTCGGCCATGTGGTCGGCCTCGTCGAGCACAGTGATCTCGACGGTGTCGAGGGTCACGACACCCTGCTTCATGAGGTCTTCGAGTCGGCCCGGGCAGGCGACGACGATGTCGACGCCGGCACGCATGGCCTGCTCCTGCGGGCGCTGGCTGACGCCACCGAAGATCGTGGTGACGCGCAGACCCGCCGCCTCCGCGAGCGGGGTGATGGTCGCCGCGATCTGGGTGGCGAGCTCGCGGGTGGGGCAGAGCACGAGACCGCGCGGACGGCCGGGGCGGCGGGCTGCGGCCTTCGCCCCGCTGAGGCGGGCGACGAGGGGCAGCGAGAACGCGAGCGTCTTGCCACTGCCGGTGCGGCCGCGGCCGAGCACGTCGCGACCCGCGAGGGAGTCGGGCAGCGTGTCGCGCTGGATGGGGAAGGGCTCGGTGCGGCCGGTGGCCTCGAGCACGGAGACGAGCGGCGCGGGCACGCCGAGAGACAGGAACGAAGACATGGGGGACTTTCGGGATGAGGGCGCGCTCACGAAGACATGTGCACGCGGGGAGGGCGCGGGTGCGTGATCGCACCTCGGGTCGCCGCTCGAGAAGAACCGCGACGGGGAAGTCGGGGAGCGTGTCAGCGACGCAGGCGCCGAAGCGCCGTCATCGACGTTATCACGGGTGCGGTGGGTGTCCGCCGGGCGGGAGCGCGAACGACGACGGGCGCCGACCCAGGGGATCCCGGTCGGCGCCCGTCGTCGTGGTCGTCAGGAGCGGTGCGCGCGGTAGTACGCGAGCAGGCTCCGGGTCGAGGCATCCTGCGCGGCGAAGGCCGCCTCGTCGCCCTCGATCGCGGGCGCGATCTGCAGGGCGAGCTGCTTGCCGAGCTCGACGCCCCACTGGTCGAAGGAGTTGATGCCCCAGATCGTGCCCTGCGTGAACGTGATGTGCTCGTAGAGCGCGATCAGCTGGCCGAGCACCGACGGGGTGAGCGCCGGCGCGAAGATCGAGGTCGTCGGGCGGTTGCCCGAGAACGTGCGGGCGGCCACCAGCGGGCCCGTCGTGCCCTCCGCCTCGACCTCGGCGGCCGTCTTCCCGAACGCGAGCGCCTTGGTCTGGGCGAGGAAGTTCGCGAGGAACAGCCCGTGCACGTCGCGGTCGCCGTCGACGAGCGGGAAGGCCGGGTTCGCGAACGCGATGAAGTCCGCAGGGATCACCCGGGTGCCCTGGTGGATGAGCTGGTAGAACGCGTGCTGCCCGTTCGTGCCGGGCTCACCCCAGAACACCTCGCCGGTGTCGGTCGTGACGGGCGTGCCGTCCCAGCGCACCGACTTGCCGTTGGACTCCATCGTGAGCTGCTGCAGGTACGCCGGGAAGCGGTGCAGCAGCTGCGAATAGGGCAGCACCGCGTGGGACTGGGCGCCCAGGAAGTTGACGTACCAGACGTTCAACAGGCCGAGCAGCACCGGCACGTTCTGGGCGAGCGGGGTCGTCGCGACGTGCGTGTCGACCGCGTGGAAGCCGGCGAGGAACTCGTCGAACACGTCGGGGCCGAGCGAGATGGCGAGCGACGTGCCGATGGCCGAGTCGACCGAGTAGCGGCCGCCCACCCAGTCCCAGAATCCGAACGCGTTGTCGGTGTCGATGCCGAAGGCCGCGACCTTGTCGAGCGCCGTCGAGACCGCGATGAAGTGGTGTGCGACCGCGTTCGTGCGGGATGCCTCGTCGTTGCCGATCGCCCCCTGCTCGGCGAGCTTCGCCCACAGCCAGTCGCGCGCGAGACGCGCGTTGGTCAGGGTCTCCAGCGTCGTGAAGGTCTTCGACGCGACGATGAACAGCGTGGTCTCGGGGTCGAGATCGGCGGTCTTCTGGGCGATGTCGGTCGGGTCGATGTTCGACACGAACCGTGCCTCGATGCCGGCGTCGGCGTAGGGCTTGAGGGCCTCGAACACCATGACGGGACCCAGGTCGGATCCGCCGATGCCGATGTTCACGACCGTCGCGACCCGCTTGCCGGTGACGCCCGCGAACTCTCCCGAGCGCACCCGCTCGGCGAACGCGCGGATACGGCCGAGCACCTCGTGCACGTCGGTGTCGATGTGCTGTCCGTCGACGACCAGCGCGGGGCTCGCGCCCGCCGGGCGACGCAGCGCCGTGTGCAGCACCGCCCGGTCCTCGGTGGTGTTGATGTGCGCGCCCGACAGCATCTCGGCGTAGCGCGCGGCGACCCCGGTCTGCTCGGCCAGGCGCACGAGCGAGGCGAGGATCTCGTCGGTGATGAGGTTCTTCGACAGGTCGACATGCAGGTCGGCCAGCGGGAAGCTGAGGCGCTCCGCGCGGTCGGCGTCCGCGGCGAACCAGCCGCGCAGATCGGGGTGGAACGAGGAGTGTGCGGCGGCCAGCTCAGCCCAGGCGGGCGTGGTGGTCGCGTCGATGGGGGCGGTCACGATGAGACTCTACCGATGACGGATGCCGCGGGCCGCGGCATCCGTCGGTCGGTTCTCAGCGCTCGGCCGCCGCGAGGTTCGCGACGAGCTCGTCGGCGTTCTGCCGAACGACGTACGCCGGACGGTCGCGCTCGACGCGCCAGCTCTCGGCGAGAGGGCCGGCGCTGACGGTGTCGAAGCCGAACTCGTCGTAGAGGGCCGTGATGAAGGCGACGGCCTCGTCGGAGTCGCTCGCGGTCGCGAGGGCGCGCCGGTCGGGGGTTCCGGCCGGGGTGCCGTCGGTGAGGATCTGCGTCGACATGATGTGGTTGAAGCCCTTCACCACGGTCGAGGTGGGAAGGTGCTCCTGCAGCATCTGCGACGTGGTGGTGAGGTTCTCGTCGAGGGCGGCGATGTGGCCGTCGCGTTCGAAGTAGTAGTTGTTCGTGTCGACCACGATCTTGCCCGCGAGCGGGGCGACCGGCACCTGGTCGAGGGCCTTGAGCGGCACCGTCACGATGGCCCAGTCGCCGGCGGCCGCGGCCTCTTCGGCTGTCGCGGCGCGGGCGGTCGGGCCGAGGTCGGCCACGAGGTCGGCGAGGGTCTCGGGCCCGCGCGAGTTGGCGATCACCACGTCGTAGCCGCGGTCCACGAGGCCGCGGGCGAGGGTCGATCCGATGTGTCCTGCTCCGATGATTCCGACTGTCGTCATGCTCGCCACAGCGCTCCGCGCCGCGCCGGTATTCCCGCGCGACATACTGGGCGCATGGATCCGGTCGCCACCATCGCCTGGGTGGTGGCGTTCGTGCTCGTCACGGTCATCGTCACCGGCCTGGTCGGTCGCATCGGCTTCTCCGCACCGGTGGCGCTCGTGGTCGTCGGCGGCATCGCGTCGTTCGTGCCGTGGGTGCCGCGGGTGAGCGTCGAACCCGATCTGATCCTCTTCGGCATCCTCCCGCCGCTGCTGTTCGCGGCCGCGCTGAAGACCTCGCTCATCGACATCCGCGCCCGCAACGACAGCATCCTGCTGCTCTCGGTCGGCCTCGTCGCCTTCACGGTCGTGGTCGTCGGAGTCTCGACGTGGGCGGTGCTGCCCGCCGTGGGCCTCGCCGCCGCCTTCGCGTTCGCCGCTGTCGTCGCCCCGACCGACGCGGTCGCGGTCACGGCGATCGCGGGCAAAGTGGGCCTGCCGCGACGGGTGGTGACGATCCTGGAGGGCGAGAGCCTGCTCAACGACGCGACCGCGCTCGTCGCGCTGAACGCGGCGATCGCGGCGATCGTGAGCGTCGTCAACCCGGGCACGGTGGCGCTCGACTTCGTGCTCGCCGTCGGCGTAGGGGTGGCGGTCGGGGTCGGCGCGGGCGCGCTGCTCACCGTGGTGCGCCGGCCGCTGCGCTCGCCCGTGCTCGACACCACCCTCATGCTCGCGGTGCCGTTCGCGGTGTTCCTCATCGCGGACGAGCTGCATGGCTCCGGGGTGATCGCGGTGGTGATCACCGGGCTGTACGTGGGCTTCCGCTCGCCCGGGGTCATCCGCGCCGAGTCCCGCGTCGCCGCGCAGCTCGTGTGGCGCACCATCCAGTTCCTGCTGGAGAACGCGGTGTTCCTGTTCATCGGCCTGAACCTGGCCGGGATCCTCGAGGGCGCCGTGCGCACCGGACCGGGCCTGTGGCCGACGGTCGGCATCGTGGCCGCGATCCTCGCGGCCCTCATCCTCTCCCGCTTCGTGTGGGTGATGATCACGACGTTCGTCTACCGGTTCGGTCCGCGGGTGCTGCGCGACCGCAGTTGGGACGTGCGCAACGGGATCGCCGTGGCATCCGCCAGCGTGCGCGGCGTCGTGACGCTCGCCGCCGTGTTCCTGCTGCCCGAGCAGACGCCGATGCGGGAGTACCTGCAGTTCCTCGCGTTCGTCGTGGTCGTCGCGAGCCTGATCGGGGGTCTCGCGCTGCCCCGCATCGTGCGGGCGCTGCACCTGCCGGCGCGCAACGACCTGCAGGAGCGCACCGAGGTGAAGCTGCTGATGGCAGAGGCGCGGCAGGCGGGGCTGCGTCGCCTGGACGAGACCGTCACCCCCGACGACGAGCCGCGCGTGGTCGAGCTGCTGCGCGCCGACGCGGCGTTCCTCGGCGAGACGCTCGATGCCGGGGCGGATGCCGCGTGGCCCCAGCTGCAGTCCATGCATCGTCTGCGCCGCGCGATGATCCAGGCGCAGCGCGAAGCGGTTCTCGTCGCGCGCCGCGAGCGCCGGTTCCAGGAGGTCGCGGTGCTCGCGGCGCTGCGCGCCATCGACGCGGAGGAGACGTCGCTGCGGGCACAGGAGGCCGAGCCCTAGTCCTCGGCGCGCGCGGGGCGGCGTCGGTGGCGGGTCATCGAGACCCCTGTCGTCTGCGGATGCCGTCGACTACCGTCGGTCGCGTGCCGCTCTCCGCCGATCTGGTCGCCCGCCTCGCGCGCGACCACGACCTCGGCGTGGTGACCGGGGTCGTTCCGCTCGGCGGGTCGCAGAACGCGGTCGTGCTCGTGCGCACCGACCGCGGCGAGCACGTGGTGCGGGTCGGTGCCGTGCACGACCTGCGCCGTGAGCGCTACTTCGCCCGGGTCGTGCACGAGCGTGCCCGCACGCTCGCCTCGCCGTGGCCCTTCGTCGTCGACGAGACCCTCGGCGCGGCCGTGATGCCGAGGCTCCCCGGAGCGGCGCTCCGGCCCGGTCGTGCCGGGAGAGGCGATCGGGTCGGCGCGGCGTTCGGTCGTGCCGTCGCGGAGCTCCACGACATCAGATTCAGCGCGGCAGGCGAATGGGATGCGGCCGTCGACGACCTTCGACCGGACGACCGGACGGCCGCCGAGGCGTTCCTCGCGCGCGTGCGGCAGCACGCCCTCGCCGCCTCCCTGGCACCCGACGACCGCGCCTTCGTCGACGCGGCGGTCGAGCCCGCCGCCGCCGCGATCGGCGACATCGTGCCGACGTACGTGCACGGCGACCTCGGCCTCGGCAATCTGCTCGCCGACCGCGCACCCGACGGACTCCGATTCACGGGCGTGCTCGACCTCGGCGGCGGGCGCGCGGGCGACCCCGACGAGGACATCGCCGTGGCGATCTGGTGGCCGCTGTACGCGAACGACGACGCGCTCGCGACGTCGTTCCTGCGCGCATATCGATCCCGTCAGGCGGCCCGAGCCCACGAGGCACTCCGTATGCGCGGTTACCTCGCCCTCAGCCTGCTGCGCACCTGGGAGACGGGGCGACGCGACGGGCGGGACTGGTTCGGCGGCGCAACCCTCTTCGAGACCTGGGCGTCGCCCCTCCTCGAGCGGGGAGCACGCGTGGTCGACGAGGTCGCGCGCGGTTGATGTCGGTCCGCGTCGCCCGACGGCGGTGCAGGCGGCGTCGAGGCGGGCACCCGCGGGGCGGAGGGCCCGTCCGGGTATCGGATGTCGCAGGCGCGCGGCATGATGGGCCGCAGCACGTCTCCCCGAGGCATCCCCCCGACGATCGGAGAAACGCATGGGCACCGCTCTCGCGCCTGTCGGCCCCGACGCTCGTCGCGCGCTGCGCAGCTTTCACCAGGTCGTGCTCAACACCCTCGTCGCGAACGTCACGAGCAGCTACCTCTGGTATGCGCTCACGTTCTGGGCCTACCTCGAGACCCGCAACGTGCTGGCGACGTCGATCATCGGCGGCAGCTACATGCTGCTCGTCGCCCTGCTCGGTGTCGTGTTCGGCGCGCTCGTCGATCACATGAGGAAGAAGGCGGTCATGGTGCTCTCGAGCCTCGTGACCCTGATCGCCTACCTCTGCGCCGGCGCGGTCTACCTCGCGGTGCCCGAACGCGCGCTCATCGACTGGGGCGGGCCGTGGTTCTGGGTGTTCGCCGGCGTCATCCTCATCGGCGGGGTCGTCGAGAACCTGCGCAACATCGCGCTCTCGACGACGGTCACCTTACTCGTGCCGCCCGATCGCCGAGACCGCGCCAATGGACTCGTCGGCACCGTGCAGGGGGTCACCTTCCTGGTGACGAGCGTCTTCTCGGGGCTGTCCGTCGGCTTCCTCGGAATGGGCGGCACGACGTTCGTCGGCATCGGGCTCACCGCCGTCTCGTTCGCGCATCTGATGGCCGTGCGCATCCCCGAACGCGAGATCGCGAAGGTCGAGGGCGGCGGGTCGGGCTTCACGATGCGTGGGGTCATCCCGGCGATCCGCGCGGTGCCGGGGCTGTTCGCCCTGCTGCTCTTCTCGACCTTCAACAATCTCGTCGGCGGCGTCTTCATGTCCCTCATGGACCCGTACGGGCTGGAGCTGTTCAGCGTGCAGATCTGGGGCATCGTCCTCGGCGTCACGAGTGTCGGCTTCATCGCCGGCGGCGCTGTGGTGGCACGGTTCGGGCTGGGGCGCAATCCGATCCGCACGATGCTGCTCGCCAATCTCGCGGTCGCGGGCGTCGGACTCACCTTCACGCT
The DNA here is from genome assembly GCF_001725695.1 of Microbacterium sp. SCN 71-21. Taxonomy (NCBI): domain Bacteria; kingdom Bacillati; phylum Actinomycetota; class Actinomycetes; order Micrococcales; family Microbacteriaceae; genus Microbacterium; species Microbacterium sp. SCN 71-21. Next base: position 5,982 of record NZ_MEGA01000023.1, on the reverse strand, counting down.
GCGCGAGTGGTGGTGGCTCTACGTCGTCGGCATGTTCGCCTTCATGATGCTCATGCCGATGGTCGAGGCAGCCGAGCAGACGGTCATCCAGCGGGTCGTGCCCTATCGCGCCCAGGGGCGTGTCTTCGGGTTCGCGACGAGCATCGAGACCGCTGCCGCACCGGTGACAGCCTTTCTCATCGGACCCGTCGCGCAGTACGCGCTGATCCCGTACATGGGATCTGACGCGGGCCGCGACACGTTCGGGTGGCTCCTCGGTGACGGCAGCGCGCGCGGCATCGCGCTGGCGTTCGTCGGGGCGAGCATCGCGATGCTCGTCATCGTGCTCATCGCCTTCGTCTCGCGCCCCTATCGACGGCTGTCCCGCGCCTACGCCGAGACGCCGCCTCCGCCGGCCGCCGCGGACGCCACGGAGGAGGGGGATCGTCCGGGGCACTCCGTCCGGAGCCGAACGGCAGCGTGAGCGCGGGAGAATAGCCGTGTGACCCCCGACGCCGCCGCCCCGCCGACCGCACTCACTCCCGCCGACGCGCTCCCGTCGATCGACCTTCGCCTGATCGCGGTCGACATGGACGGCACGCTGCTCGACGCGAACGGAGCCGTGCCCGACGACCTGTGGCCGCTGCTCGACGACCTCCACGATCGGGGCATCGCGTTCGCTCCGGCGAGTGGCCGCCAGTATGCGACGCTTCGCCGCGACTTCGACAGCCACGCCGACGGCATGGTCTTCATCGCCGAGAACGGCGCCCTGGTCATGCGTGACGGCGTCGAGCTCAGCGCCGACCTGCTCGAGCGCGACATCGTCGCCGAGGTCGTGAGACTCGTGCGGACGATCGACGCCGACGCGGGGCTTGTGCTGTGCGGCAAGCGCGGCGCCTACATCGAACGATCGGATGCCGCGTTCCGCACCGAGGCACACCGGTACTACGCGGCGCTCGAGGTCGTCGACGACCTGCTTGCCGTCGACGATGAGATCGTGAAGCTCGCGGTGTTCGACTTCGCGGGGGCCGACGCATCCGCGTTTCCGGCGCTCGCGCACCTGCGGGCCACCCATCAGGTGGTCGTCTCGGGGGAGTGCTGGGTCGACGTGCTCAACGTCGGTGTCAACAAGGGCCACGCGCTCACCCGCCTGCAGCAGACGCTCGGGGTCACGGCCGAGCAGACGGTCGCGTTCGGCGACTACCTCAACGACCTCGAGCTGATGGATGCCGCGGCCCACTCCTTCGCGATGGCCAACGCCCACCCCGACATCGTGGCGCGAGCCCGCTACGTCGCGCCGTCGAACCGTGATCACGGCGTCATCACGGTGCTGCGGAGCATCCTCGATCGTCTGGGCGCCTGAGGCCGCGGATCAGCGTGAGCTCGCTCGAATCGTGACTCACGCGCGCGGGCTGAGTCCCGGCTCGGTCGGCTCGACGTCGGGCTGCGAGAGCGTCGCGACGATCACGCCGACGAGGGCCAGTACGCCGCCGAACACCTTGATCGGGTCGGGAGTCTCGCCCAGCGCGATCGCGAACGCGTAGCCCAGCGCAGGGATCGCGGCGGTCGCGGCACCGGAGATGACGGCCGGGAGGCGCTCGGCGCCGTAGTTGAACAGCACGAGTGTCGGAGCGGTCACCACGAGCGCGAGGATGAAGATGCTGACGACCCCGCGCAGGTCCGTCGGGATCGCGAACGTGCCGGTGACGCCCTCCCAGCCGAGCCAGGGCAGCATGAGCACGGTGCCCCAGATACCGGTCGCCGTGGCGAGCACGACCGGGTCGGGTGCTTCCTCGCGCGCGGCGTAGCGACGCAGCAGCACGGTGTAGATCGCGTACGCGCTGATGCCGATGACGTAGAGCACGGCGCCGAGGTCGACCCGGAATCCCGACGCCGCGACGAGCGCCACGCCGCCGGTGGCGAGCGTGAGGCCGATGACCGTCGCGACCGTCAGGCGCTCGCGCAGCATGATGACCGCGGCGATCGCGGTGAGCACGGGCAGCAAAGCCGAGACGAGCGCCTCGGTGCCGGGGGTCGTGAACAGCAGGCCGATGTTGGCGAGCGAGTAGTAGATGGTCACGCCGGTGAGTCCGAGCAGGATGCTGCGGGGGTCCGCCAGGGTGCGCCAGAAGTGGCGGCGGCGCATCGCGAGCGGCACGAGCACGACCAGGGCGATCGCGAACCGGCCGACCGACAGCACCGCGGGGGAGCCGGTCTCGAGGGCCCACGCCGAGATGACATAGGCGACCGACCAGAGCACCACCGCCAGGCCGATCGCGCCGAGCGGGAGCCAGGTGCGCCTCACGCGCCGACCGGGACGAGCGCGGGAGCCATGCGCTCAGCCTATCGACGCGGCGAGGCCCGCCGCGGTCATCGGGCGCGGTGGTCTTCGGGATGCAGGCGGGCGCCCCGCCGGGGTTCGCGCACGCCGGCCGCCGCGAGCAGACGGATGACCCGTTGCCGGTGCCCTCGCCACGGCTCGAGCAGGTGCAGCATCCCCTCGTCATCGGTGCGATGTCCGGTGAGGGCGAAGCCCACCTCGTGCGCGAGGTGGTAGTCGCCGACGCTGACCGCATCGGCGTCGCCGAACGCACGGATGCGCGTCTCGGCGGAGGTCCACGGCCCGACGCCCGCCAGCGACACCAGCACGCGGTCGGCCTCGTCGAGGGAGGTGCTCGTCGCCCGCACGATCGCCTCGCCTTGGGAGGCCGCGCGCACGATCGCGCGCGACTGCGGCGGCTCGAGTCCCGCTCGGTGCCACGACCACGACGGCACACGGCGCCACCCCCCGATCGACGGCGGTGCGAACAGCGGCCGCGGAGTCGGTCCCGGCGCGCGCTCGCCGTACCAGGTGACGATGCGCCGCCAGGCGGCGAATGCCTGCACGCCGGTGACCTTCTGTTCGACGATCGCACTCGCGAGCGCGTCGAACACGAGGTCGGTGCGCGAGAGTCTGAGGCCGGGGTGACGATGGTGGGCATCGACGAGAAGCGGATGCCGCGGCTCGAAGCCCGCGGCGTCGTCGCGCGCCCCGCACAGGTCGGGCAGCTGGGCGAGCGCCCACGCGGCGCCCGGTCCCCAGGCTGCCCCGCGGATGACGCCCGGCGAGGTCTCGCGCAGTGCGAGGGTGGCCACCCCGTCGGGGGTGCGGCTCGCGCGCCAGATGAGGGCCCCGTCGGCGTGCATCGTGGGATCGCCCGCACCCCGTCGCTGGAACAGCACGGTGCGCCGCAGATCGAGCGGCTGCCGCGGACGGTACTCCGTCTCGAGCGGGCGGGTGTTCGCGGGTCTCGGGTCGCGACCCACCGCCGAGGCGGCGGCGGGAGCGAGCGTCATGCGCTCACCCTAGGCGACGCCGCCGACGTCGGCGAGGTGCCGACGGGGGATGTCCCGTGCGCGCCCGCGGCGGCTCAGAAGCGGTCGGGCGACGGGGTTCCGTGGCCGTAGCGGATCGACACGTCGGCGTGACGGTCGAAGCGGTATCCGACGCCGCGCACGGTGCGCACGATGTCTTCGAAGCGTCCGAGCTTGGCGCGCAGGCGTCGCACGTGAACGTCGATCGTGCGCTCGCCCGGGGCATCCGCGTCGTCGCTGCTCCACAGCGAGTCGACGAGCTCGGTGCGCTCGATGGTACGGCCCTCGCGCAGCACCAGGTACTGCAGCAGCTCGAACTCCTTGTAGGTGAACGAGGCGGACTCGCCGTCGATGAGCACGCGCTTGCGGGAGATGTCGACGACGACGCCGGATTCGGCGCGTTCGTCGGTGGCGGGGCGCTCGGCTTTGGTGCGGGCGACGGCTCCGGGCTCGCGCAGGGCGAGGCGTACGACGTCGACGTCGCGGCCGCCGGCCCCGACGGGGGCGAGGGCGACGGTGGCGTAGGTCTCGGCGCCCGGGGCGATGTCGGCGAGGGTGCGGCGCAGGGCGGTGACGAGGGTGTTGAGCGAGACGCCGGCGGCTGCCGCGGTGGCCTCGTCGAAGCCGACGTAGAGCGCGAAGCCGCGGGGCTCGCTGCCCTCGGGGATACGGCGCTCCGGTGCGGGGGCGGCCGGGGCGGCCGGGGCGGCCGGGGCGGCGGGCTCGACGATGCGCAGGGCGGGGCGGGCGACGGGAGAGTCAAGAAGGGCGGAGTTCGACATGGGATGAGTCCTCGGGGAGGGAACCGGGCGTGTGCCTCGCGGTTCGGTGCGTGGTGTCGTGTGGGCCGCGGGTCGCGGCCGAGGTGCGGCATCCTGATCGACGATGTCCGGCCGATCGGATGCGGGGCGCGGATCTCCGTTCAGAAGGAGTCCGGGTGCCGACGGGGTGGCCGTGTCAGCGGCACATTCGACAACACATGACAGCGCGAGCCGGCATCATCATGCCAGCGGTCCCGTTCGCCTCCCAGGCGGACAGAAGCTTCGCGTTGTCAGTCATGGGGCCGATTATGACCCTCGGTTTCACGGGGTGTCAAACCGCGCAAAGCCGCACGGTCCCGCATGAACAAATGTGACGAAACGCGCCGTCACGACCGGATCGGCCGCGCAGATCGGCGGGATGCGGCATCCGAAATAAATTGTGCACAATTCAATTGTGTGTGAGGATCAAGCCGTGCAGCCCTCCGTCGACATGCTCTGCTTCGCGCTCTACAGCGCCGCGCGCGCGACCACCCATGCCTACCGGTCGCTGCTCGAGCCCCTCGGGCTCACCTATCCCCAGTACCTCGTGCTCGTGCTGCTCTCCGACGACCGCGCCCGCACCGTGAGCGAGATCGGCGACGAGCTCAGCCTCGACTCCGGCACGCTCTCGCCGCTGCTTCGCCGCATGGAGCAGGCGGGGTTCGTGACGCGCAGCCGCCGCGCGCGCGACGAGCGCGTCGTCGAGATCGGGCTCGCCGACCGTGGCCGCGAGGTGCGCGCCGAGCTCGCACCTGTGGCCGAATGCGTCTTCGACGCGATGGGGCTCGGCGCCGAGAACGGCATCGCACTGCGCTCTCAGCTGCACGCCCTCACCGCCGCCCTGCAGGCGGCCCCCGATCTTCACCCGGCCCTCGCCGGGTGACGCCGCCGGGACACGCCCGGCCCCCGCGAGCATCCGCTCGCCCTCGGAAGGAGAACCCATGGAGACCCTCTACACCGCCGAAGCCCTCTCGACCGGAGACGGACGTTCGGGCCACGTGCGCACGACCGACGGCGTGCTCGACCTCGACCTCGCCGTGCCCGCCTCGATGGGCGGAGCCGGGGGTGCCGCCGCCAACCCCGAGCTGCTCTTCGCCGCCGGCTACGCCGCCTGCTTCCACGGCGCACTGCAGGCCGTCGCCCGTGCGCAGAAGGTCTCTATCCACGACACCGCGGTCGGCTCCAAGGTCTCCATCGGCCCGAACGGGCAGGGCGGCTACCAGCTCGCCGTCGAACTCGAGGTGGTCATCCCCGAGCTCGACCGCGACGCCGCGCAGGCCCTCGCCGACGCCGCCCACCAGGTCTGCCCCTACTCGAACGCGACCCGCGGGAACATCGACGTCGTCGTGCGCGTTGTCGAAGACTGACACTGACCCGCGCCGAG
>NZ_MEGA01000023.1:0-425 GCF_001725695.1 Microbacterium sp. SCN 71-21 | reverse complement strand
AGACTGACACTGACCCGCGCCGAGGAGGACGTCATGGCTGACCTGCGATACCAGGACGAGAAGGATGCCTCGCGCTACGCGCTCTACGACGGCGATTCGCTCGTGGCGGTCATCGACTACGCCGACGACGGCTCGACGGTGGCGATGACGCGGGCCTTCACCATCCCGACCTTCCGCGGCAAGGGGTATGCGGGCGTGCTGACCGAGCACGCCATCGCCGACCTCGAGCAGCGTGGCGACCGCAAGGTGAGCCCGGTGTGCTGGTACGTGGCCGAGTGGTTCGAGAAGAACCCGGACCGCGCCGGCATCGTCGCCGCCCGCTGACACCTCTGACAGACGACGGATGCCCCGGATCGCGCTTCGCTGGCGTTCTATCATCGCCGCGGCCAAGGGCTCGACCGCCGCCCCCGCCAGCGGCGAGGCCA
>NZ_MEGA01000022.1:0-26653 GCF_001725695.1 Microbacterium sp. SCN 71-21 | reverse complement strand
CTGCACCGCGTCCAGTTCGAAGTACACCGTGTCCGGCTCATCCGCCCTTCTGGTCGCTCGGATGGGGTTCGCCACGACGACCGCTCCATACAGGGTCTTCTGGATCGACCCGGCAGCCGAGAAATGCCCCTGCTGGATCGCCCAGTCGAACATGAGCGACATCACATTCCGAACTTTGTTCGCCGTCGTCACCGACTTCTCTCGGGCGATGTCCATGAGCAGCCCGTCGGCGCGATCAGCGGTGATGTCGGCAATGGGGATGGCACCGGCGCGCGGGATGACATGCGCGCGGACCACCGACGCGTAGCCGTCGACGGTCTGCTCGCGGCGCTGGCGCAGCACCCGCGGATCGTCATCGTGATACGCCGTCTTCAGCCATGTAGTCGCCAGCTCAGCGACCGTCATGACCTGAGTCCGTCGCGCCAGCACTCGACCGACAGCGACATCGGCCGCTTCCTGCAACGCCGCCAGCGCCTCAGCCTCGGTCGCGCCGCTGCCGCTGGGACGACGCTCCTGCCCGTTGCCGTCATAGATCCGCGCTCGCGCGATGACCAGGCCGTTCGGCTCGACGGTGTAGGTCACCTTGCCGAGTTCGCCGAGCGCACGCTTCGGCCGCGCCATCAGTCGCCCGCCCTATCCGTCGGGGCCACGATCCGCCCCGCGATGAACGCCTCGACGTCCTCATCGCGGTAGCGAACGTTGTGCGACGAGAGCGCGACGAACGGCAAGCCGAGACCTCGGCTCCGCGCACGCTCTGTCCGCCAGTCAGCGAGCGTCCTGATCGGGATACCCGTGTACTCTGCAAGCTCCTGCGGAGTCCAGAGGCGGGGGCGGGCGTCGCTCATACCAATGAGGTAGGCGGCACCACCCGTCGACCTCCAGCGAACCCCGTAGGACGGCCAAGAATCGAGTAAACGGACGGGTTCTCGGACAGCCGCAGCAGCGACCCCACCCATGCTCACCATTGCATTTCCCTGTCTTTGCAGGGAAGTGTGAGCCTGTGGAACTCCCTACGGTTCTCAGATCCTCAAGCCGAGCTGTACTTCGGCGTCTGATCGGATGCCTCGTCGAGGGCCCCGGACTGCACACGCAGGCCGGGGCCCTTCGGCACTCCCGCACGGCGGTCGCGCGCGGCCCGCGTGTCCGACGCGGCCGGGTTCAGCCGTAGAAGAGGCGCTCGAACACCTGCCGTGCCCGGCGCGAGGCGCGCATCCAGTCCTCCTCGACGCGGGTCGCGGAGCCGGGCGGGTACTCGAGGAGGCGAGCGATGCCCTCGAGGCGCGCGCGATCGGTGGGCAGCACGTCGCTGGTCTGTCCGGAGAGCAGCGTGTTGGCCGACCGGAGACGCGACGCGAGGCGCCAGGCCTCGCTCAGCCGCTCGTAGGCGGGCCGCGGGATGAGTCCCTCGTCCACGGCGACCGATAGCGCGGCGAGCGTGGACGTCGTGCGGAGGGCGGGGAGCCGACCGGCGTGCTCGTGCTGAAGCAGTTGCACGAGCCATTCGACGTCGCTGAGTCCGCCCGGGCCGAGCTTGAGGTGGCGCTCCGGCCGAACGCCCTGTGGGAGCCGTTCGCTCTCGACGCGCGCCTTGATGCGCTTGATCTCGCGCAGGCCCTGCACGTCGACATCGCGGGGGTAGCGCACCTCGTCGGCCACCTCGAAGAAGGCCGTGACCAGCTTCACGCTCCCCGCGACGCCGCGTGCGCGAAGGAGTGCCTGCGCCTCCCACGAGAGCGACCAGCGCCGGTAGTACTCCGTGTACGCGTCGAGCGACCGCGCCAGCGGGCCGTTGCGCCCCTCGGGGCGCAGATCGGCGTCGAGGTCGAGGGGTGCACGATGGTCCTCTGAGGAGGCGCGTAGCGCCGCGACGAGGCGCAGGGCGAGCTCGTGGGCGCGCTGCGGGTCGACCCCGTTCGGACGATAGACGTACATGACATCCGCGTCGGAGCCGAAACCGAGCTCGGCGCCGCCGAGGCGGCCCATCGCGATCACGGAGAAGTCGAGCGCGTCGTCCTCGGGAGGGACGACCTCGCGGCGCACGGCCCGGAGGGTCGCCTGGATCGCGACATCCGTGATCGTCGACAGTGCGGCCGCGATCTCATCGATCGTCAGGACGCCGAGCACCGCGCCCATCGCCGTGCGCAGCAGCTCGCGTCGACGCAGCGCCCGCACGGAGCGCATGGCTTCCTCCGTCTCGGGATGCCGCGTCTGGATGGCGCGCGCCTCGTCCTGCAGCGCGACGCCCGACCGCGGCCGCAGCAACGCGTTGTCGTCGAGCCAGGCGACGGACTCCGGGATCCACTCCATCAGCTCGCCGATATACCGGGAGCCGGACAGCACCCGGGTGAGTCGCTCCGCCGCCCCCGAGGAGTCACGCAGCACTCGCAGGAACCACGCGGTGTCGCCCAGTCGCTCACTCACCCGACGGAACGCGAGGAGGCCGTAGTCGGGGTCGACGCCGTCGGCGAACCAGCGCAGCATCACAGGCATGAGGTGGCGCTGGATCGTGGCCTTGCGACTGAGACCAGAGGTGAGCGCGGCGATGTGGCGCAGCGCCCCCGCCGGGTCGCGGAATCCGATCGCGGTGAGGCGGTCGTGCGCCTGCTCGGGCGACAGCGTGCGCTCCCCCTCGCCCAGCGAGGCGACCGCCGACAGCAGTGGACGGTAGAAGAGCCGCACGTGCACGTCTCGCACGTCGCGCTTGATGCGCTCCCACAGCTCCCAGATCTCCGCAGCCGACCCCGCCAGCCCACTCGTGCGGGCGAGCACACGACGCTCGTCCTCTTCCCGCGGCATCAGATGGGTTCGGCTCAGACGTCGCAGCTGCACGCGGTGCTCGAGCACCCGCAGCACCCGGTAGTCGGACACGAAGACCGCGGCATCCGCCCGCCCGATGTAGCCGCCGTCGACAAGCGCCGCGAGGGCGGGCAGTGTGCCGCGCTCGCGCACGGTCGCATCCGTCAATCCGTGTACGAGCTGGAGCAACTGCACCGTGAACTCGACGTCTCGGATGCCGCCGGGCCCGAGTTTGAGCTGGAACGGCACGTCGTCGGCGGGGATGTGCTCGGTGACCCGCTCGCGCATGCGCTGCACGCTGTCGACGAAGTTCGTGCGGGCGGCGCTCGACCAGACCTTGGGGGCGACCGCCTCGATGTAGCGTGCGCCGAGGTCCGGATCGCCGGCGATCGCGCGGGCCTTCAGCAGGGCCTGGAACTCCCAGCTCGACGCCCATCGGTCGTAGTACGACAGGTGGGATTCGAGCGTGCGCACGAGGGCGCCCTGCTTGCCCTCCGGACGCAGGTTCGCGTCGACCTCCCACAGGGGCGGCTCGATCTCCATGCTCGAGATGCCGCGCATCGTCTGCACGGCGAGACGGGTGGCGATGTCGACCACGCGGCTGCCGCCGAGCCGCTCGGTGGTGACGTCGTCCGCGTCGCCGACGAAGATGACGTCGACATCGGACACGTAGTTGAGTTCGCGCGCGCCGGTCTTGCCCATCCCGATGATCGCGAGCGCGACCGCAGCGACGTCGTCGCGGGGGAACATGGAAGCCGACAGCCGGGTGCGCGCGACCGCAAGCGATGCCTCCAGCGCCGCCCCCGCGGCATCCGCGAGTGCGGCAGCCACGAGATCGACATGGGCCGGTGCATCGGGGGTGAGCAGGTCGTAGGCCGCGATGCGGGCGAGGAGGGTGCGGTACCGCACGCGTAGCGCCACCCACGAGGCCTCTCCCCCGTCGGCGGCGAAACCGTCGACCGCCTCGACCGACGCGAGAAGCTCGTGAGTGAGCTCGGCGGCGTCCGGCACGGTCGGCTCCCGGCCGAGCAGGTCCGCGAGCTGCGCAGGTCGGCGGAAGTAGAAGTCCGCGAACCCCTCGGACGCCCCCGTAAGCGCCCAGAGCGCGGCCGCGCCCCGGTGATCGGTGAGCACGGGCGCGACCGCGGCGGCATCCCGCCGGGCGACGCGCAGAATGCCGGTCAGCGCCGCATCCGGGTCGCCGACCGTGACCACACCCGAGAGGATCGCATCACGATCGATCCCGCACAGCAGCGCAAGCTCGTCGAGAGCCGCCTCTGCGGCATCCACATGGCCGAAGCCGTAGCGGACGAGGTCGGTGCGCGTGTGCGACCGGTCGGACGTGGCCATCGGCCCGTCAGAGCATCTCGAGGTTGCTCTTCAGCTCGAAGGGCGTGACCTGCGAGCGGTAGCCCTGCCATTCCTTGCGCTTGTTGAGCAGCACGTAGTTGAAGACCTGCTCCCCCAGCGTCTCGGCGACGAGCTCGGACTCCTCCATGAACCGCAGGGCCTGGTCGAGGCTCGTCGGCAGCGGCGCGTAGCCGAGGGCGCGGCGCTCAGAGTCGCTGAGCGACCACACGTTGTCCTCGGCCTCCGCCGGCAGCTCGTACTCCTCCTCGATGCCCTTCAGGCCCGCCGCGAGCAGCAGCGCGAAGGCGAGGTACGGGTTCGCGGCCGAATCGAGCGCACGGTACTCGACACGCGAGGACTGACCCTTGTTCGGCTTGTACAGCGGAACGCGCACGAGGGCGGAGCGGTTGTTGTGACCCCAGCAGATGAAGCTGGGGGCCTCGTCGCCACCCCACAGCCGCTTGTACGAATTCACGAACTGGTTGGTGACGGCCGAGATCTCGTTCGCGTGACGCAGCAGCCCCGCGATGAAGTGTCGGCCGACCTTCGAGAGCTGGTACTGGGCGCCCTCCTCGTAGAAGGCGTTCTGGTCGCCCTCGAAGAGTGAGATGTGCGTGTGCATGCCCGATCCGGGCTGTCCGCTCAGCGGCTTCGGCATGAACGTCGCGTAGACGCCCTGCTCGATCGCCACCTCCTTGATCACCGTGCGGAAGGTCATGATGTTGTCGGCCGTCGTCAGTGCGTCGGCGTAGCGCAGGTCGATCTCGTTCTGACCGGGGCCGCCCTCGTGGTGGCTGTACTCGACCGAGATGCCGAGGTCTTCGAGCATGCGCACCGACCGCCGACGGAAGTCGTGCGCCGTGCCGCCGGGCACGTTGTCGAAGTAGCCGGCCGAGTCGACGGGCTCGGGTCCGTCGGGGCCGTACGACGACGACTTGAGCAGGTAGAACTCGATCTCGGGGTGCGTGTAGAACGTGAAGCCGGCGTCGGCGGCCTTCGCCAGCGCACGCTTGAGCACGTGACGCGGGTCCGCGACCGCGGGCTGTCCGTCGGGCGTCGTGATGTCGCAGAACATGCGCGCCGTCGGGTCGACCTCGCCCCGCCATGGCAGGATCTGGAACGTCGTCGGGTCGGCGTGCGCCAGCAGATCCGACTCGTACGAGCGGGTGAGGCCCTCGATCGCAGAGCCGTCGAAACCGAGGCCCTCGCTGAACGCGCCCTCCACCTCGGCCGGGGCGATCGCCACCGACTTCAGGGTGCCGATCACATCGGTGAACCAGAGGCGGACGAACTTGACGCCGCGCTCCTCGATCGTGCGCAGCACGAAGTCCCGCTGCTTGTCCATCGCGTGCCTCTCCTCGGACGAGTGTGTGCGTCCAGCCTATTTCGTCCGGAGCCCCGTGCGACGCACCTCAGGCGTCGTCGCGCGCGTCGTCCTCGGACCACTTGCGGGAACGCTCCGCGATGATCTCCGGAGCGCGCGCCGCCTCCTCTGCCGTGGCGAAGGGACCCGCGCGGTCGACCGCGGGCGAGAGGAGTCCGTGCTCGACCTGCTTGGTGGTCAGGTTGTACCAGTAGCTGTTCTCGTCGTCGCTCACGGGTGCCCTCCTCGGCGTCACGTTGGTCCGATCCTACTGAGCACCCCTGTCGGCATGGATAGGCTTCTCGCATGGCTACAGAGAAGTCGCGCGCAGTCGGAATCGACATCGGTGGAACGGGTATCAAGGGCGGTGTCGTCGACCTGGTCGCCGGCGAGCTGGTGAGTGAGCGCATCAAGGTGCCCACGCCCAAGGGCGCGGAGCCGAAGGACGTGCTCGCCGCGGTGCAGCAGGTGCTCGAGACGCTCGAGGTGAGTGGCTCCGACCTCGAGCTCGGCGTCGCGTTCCCGGCCATCGTCAAGAACGGTCGCACGCTCTCGGCGGCGAACGTCGCCGAGACCTGGATCGACTTCCCGGCAGAGGAATTCTTCGAGCAGGGGCTGGGGCGCGGCATCCACTTCGCCAACGACGCGGATGTCGCGGGCCTCGCAGAGGTGCGCTACGGCGCCGCCCGTGATGCGAAGGGCCTGACGATCCTCACGACCCTCGGCACCGGGATCGGCACCGCACTGCTCTACAACGGCGTGCTCATCCCGAACTCGGAGCTCGGCCACATCGAGCGCAAGAACCACCGCAAGGACGCGGAGTTCTACGCGGCGTATTCGGCGATGGAGCGCGACGAGCTGACGTGGAAGAAGTGGGCCAAGCGCCTGCAGTGGTACTACTCCCACCTCGAGGCGCTCTTCAGCCCCGACCTGTTCGTCGTGGGCGGCGGCGTCTCCAAGCACGCGGACGAGTTCCTGAGCCTGCTGAAGCTGCGCACTCCGATCATCCCGGCGGTGCACCAGAACAACGCCGGCATCATCGGCGCGGCTTCGCTCGCCCTGGACTGATCGGCGCTGATCCGGCGTATCGGCGGGCGAATGGGCCGGCCGATACGCCGGGTTCTGTCCCGGGGCGAACCCCGGTGACGGTCATCTCTCTCGGCGTCACGTTGCCGTGACGCTCCAGCGGCCTACCCGGGGACTCGGCGGGCCGCGTCAACATCCCCTGTCTGGCCTTGCTCCGGGCGAGGTTTACCGTGCGGGGCGCGTCACCGCGCCCCCGGTGGTCTCTTACACCACCCTTTCACCCTTACCGGCTGCTGCCGGCGGTCTGCTCTCTGTGGCACTGTCTCGCGGATTGCTCCGGGTGGGTGTTACCCACCGCCCTGCCCTGCGGAGCCCGGACGTTCCTCGGCGCGGTCTCCCGCGACGCGACCGTCTGGCCGACCCATTCGCGTCTTGGATTCTACCGGCGCCGACCTCTTACGACTTCCCCGCGTCGGGGGCGATGCGCACGTCGAGCGGGAAGTCGATGGGGAACTCGCCGAACAGAAGGCGGCCGGCGCGGGCCGCGGCATCCGTCACGATCGCGGCGACCTGGTCGGCAAGTTCGGCCGGCGTGTGCACGATGATCTCGTCGTGCAGGAAGAAGGCGATGTGCGGTGCGCCCGACTGGGCAGGACCGGATGCCGCGGCTTCCGCGCCGGGCGCCGTGAGCGCGAGCAGTGACCGCCGCGTCTCGGCGAGCCAGCACAGCGCCCATTCCGCGGCGGTGCCCTGCACGACGTAGTTGCGGGTGAACCGCCCGCGGTCGCGGGCTCGTCGTCGAGCCTGCTGCTCGGTGGCCGCGTCGGTCTCGTCGAGCGAGGCCTCGAACTGGGAGCGGGTGAACGCGGATCCGGCGGGTGGCGAGGTGCGGCCGAGCCAGGTGGAGACGACACGCCCCTCCTCGCCGGCCACGGCGGCGTCGTCGACGAGCCGCATCGCGGCGGGGAACGCGCGGCGCAGGCGCGGCACGAGGCGGCCGCTGTCGCCGGTCGTTGCGCCGTACATCGCACCGAGCACGGCGATCTTCGCCTCTTGGCGGGTGGTCACGACTCCGGTGCGCACGATGCCGGCGTACAGGTCGGTGCCCGCGGCCGCACGCGCCATCGCCCGGTCGCGCGACATTCCGGCGAGCACCCGCGGCTCGAGCTGGGCGACGTCGGCGCTGACGAGCAGCCAGCCGGGATCGGCGCGCACCGCGGGGCGCAGGGACCGCGGGATCTGAAGCGCGCCGCCGCCGCTCGATGCCCAGCGTCCCGTGACGACGCCGCTCGGCACGTACACGGGCCGGAAGCGGCCGCCGTGCACCCACGTCGCGATCCAGCTCTCGCCGTTCGCTGTGAGCAGCCGCATCAGGCGCTTGTACGCGAGCAGCGGGGCGACCACCGGATGGTCGAGGTCCTCCAGCTCCCATTTGCTGGTCGACGTGACGGCGAGTCCCGCCCGATGCAGGGCGCGCAGCAGGCGCGGCGGGGAATCGAGCGCGACGTCGGGATCGTCGAGGGCGGTTCGCACGGCGGCGGCCGCGGCATCCACATGGCGCCTGCTGCCCCCGACCCGCTCGCCCAACGTCTTGTCGAGCAGCCTCGTGTGGGTGGCGACGTCCCACGGGAGGCCGGCTGCCCGCATCTCGGCGGCGACGAGCGCTCCCGTCGATTCCGCGACGGCGAGGAGTCTCAGCCGGCCGGATGCCGCGTCGAGCGCGGCCAACTGCGCGGCGAACTCCCGGTGGCCGCTCGCGAGATCCGTCGGCGCAACGCGCGCGGCGATCGTCTCGACCTCGAACAGCGCCTCGCGTGAGTCGGGCGCCTCCTCCCAGGCCGCGGGCGCGGACCACGCGGCATGCGTCGGCAGCCGTGCGGACTCGGGCACCGACTCGGCGGTGCGCAGAATCGCCCGTACCGCGCGGAGATCGTGCACCCGCCGCACGCGCACGCCGGCGGCCAGAAGCGGCGGATACCAGCGCGCCGTGTCGCTCCACACCCAGCGCACGTCGTCGGTGTGCGTGCGCGCCAGTTCGATCAGTCCCCCGGACGTCACGCCCGCACGAGAGATCTCGGCGCCCGCGCCATCGAGCTCGACGACAGCGATCTCCCCGTCCTCGTCCGTGCCGACGAGTCGCCACGCCGGTGACGGCTCAGACGCGGACATGCGTCCGCGTCGGGCTCACAGCCCGGACTCCTCCGTGCGTACGAGGATGCAGCCGCACTGCGGGCACTCGACCACATCGTCGTCGGCGGCTGAGCGCACGGCCTGCAGCTCGGTGCCGGAGAGCTCCATGCGGCATCCCTCGCACGTGCGGCGACGCAGGAGAGCGGCACCGGCGTTGCGGGTCGCGAGGAGGTCGTACCGGGCCAGCAGATCGGCGGGCACCCCTGCGGCCACACCGGCGCGGTCGCGCTCGGCGGTCGACCGGCGCTGGTTCTGCACCGCCGCCTCCGCGCCCGCTGCGGCCTCGAGGGTGTCCCGCTCGTCGACGAGCGTCGCCACGATCGCCTCGGCGTCGGCCACCGCCGCAGCCGCGGACTCGACGCGCTCCATCGCCTCGAGCTCGGCGTCTTCGAGCGTGCGGGTGCGGCGGGCGAGCGAGTCGAGCTCGCTCTCGAGCGCCTGCGCGTCCTTCGGGTTGGTTGACGCGGCGAGACGGGCCTCGTCGCGTGCGCGGCGCTCGGAGACGACCTTCACGTCGGCCTCGATGCGCGCGACCTCGAGATCGGCGTCTTCTTTGGCCCCCAGCAGGTCGGTGACGACACGGGATGCCGCGGCGACCTCACCCTGCAGAGCGGCGAGGCGAGGCGCCTGTGCCGGCTTGGAGAGCGCGTGCACGGCCTGCCGGATGCGGATGTCGAGGTCGACGACGTCGAGGAGGGCGCGTTGGTCGGCGGGTCGGGCTTTCACCCTCTCAACCTACGGCAGACGGGCGACGTCGCGACCGGAAGTGGGCCCTGCCGGGATCGAACCGACGACATCCACGGTGTAAACGTGGCGCTCTACCAGCTGAGCTAAAGGCCCTCGGGGCCGAGTGTACGAGACATCCGCTCTTCGTGCGGCTCGATCGGAGGGTGCGGGGGCGCGCTGGCACCGGTGCCGCCGATCTTCGTCTGCGGCGGCGCTAGGCTATCCGTCGGCGTTGTAGACCGCGGACAAAGCCGCCGGTCTCGGTGATCTGATCTGGCACGACCTGCCAGCCCGACGAAAGGTGCCTCGTGACTGTTCACGACCAGGATCCCTACTCGCAAGGCCCCCTCGACAGCGACCCTGAAGAGACGTCCGAGTGGCAGGAATCCCTGCAGCAGCTCGTCGACGCCAAGGGTCACGGTCGCGGGCGCGAGATCATGCTCAGCCTGCTGAAGACCTCGCGAGAGCTGCACCTCGGCGTTCCGACGGTGCCGACCACCGACTACATCAACACGATCGCGCCCGAGAACGAGCCCGAGTTCCCCGGTGACGAGGAGATCGAGCGCCGCTACCGCGCGTGGATCCGCTGGAACGCGGCCATCACCGTGCACCGCGCGCAGCGTCCCGGCATCGGCGTCGGCGGCCACATCTCGACATATGCGTCCTCGGCGGCGCTGTACGAGGTGGGTTTCAACCACTTCTTCCGCGGCCAGAACCACCCCTCGGGCGGCGACCAGATCTTCTTCCAGGGCCACGCCTCCCCCGGCATGTACGCCCGCTCGTTCCTCGAGGGACGCCTCACCGAGCAGCAGCTCGACGGCTTCCGCCAGGAGAAGTCGGCGTTCCCCAACGGTCTCCCCTCCTATCCGCACCCGCGCCTCATGCCGGAGTACTGGCAGTTCCCGACCGTGTCGATGGGCCTCGGCCCGATCAACGCGATCTACCAGGCGATGACCAACAAGTACCTCACCAACCGCGGCATCAAGGATGTCTCCGAGTCCCACGTGTGGGCGTTCCTCGGTGACGGCGAGATGGATGAGGTCGAGAGCCGCGGTCAGCTCCAGGTCGCGGCCAACGAGGGCCTGGACAACCTGACCTTCATCGTCAACTGCAACCTGCAGCGCCTCGACGGCCCCGTGCGCGGCAACGGCAAGATCATCCAGGAGCTCGAGAGCTTCTTCCGCGGCGCCGGCTGGAACGTCATCAAGGTCGTGTGGGGTCGCGAATGGGACGACCTGCTCGCCCGTGACAGCGACGGCGCGCTGCTCAACCTCATGAACATCACGCCCGACGGCGACTACCAGACCTATAAGGCCGAGAACGGCGCCTACGTGCGCCAGCACTTCTTCGGTCGCGACGAGCGCACCGCCGCCCTGGTCAAGGACTACAGCGACGAGCAGATCTGGAACCTCAAGCGCGGCGGTCACGACTACCGCAAGGTCTACGCCGCGTTCAAGGCCGCCGTCGAGCACAAGGGCCAGCCCACCGTCATCCTCGCCAAGACCATCAAGGGCTACGGCCTCGGTCCGCACTTCGAGGGCCGCAACGCGACCCACCAGATGAAGAAGATGACCCTCGACGACCTGAAGCTGTTCCGCGACGCGATGCACATCCCGGTCACGGACGCGAAGCTCGAGGAGAACCCGTACCTGCCCCCGTACTACAACCCGGGACCGCAGGACGAGACCATCCAGTACCTGCTCGAGCGCCGCCGGGCCCTCGGCGGATACCTGCCGGAGCGCCGCTCGCACCACGTCGGCATCGAGCTGCCGGGCGACGCGGCCTACGCGCTGCCGAAGAAGGGTTCGGGCACCCAGGAGATCGCCACCACGATGGCGTTCGTGCGTCTGCTGAAGGACCTGCTCCGGGTCAAGGACTTCGGCAACCGCATCGTGCCGATCATCCCCGACGAGGCGCGCACCTTCGGCATGGACGCGTACTTCCCGACGGCGAAGATCTACAACCCGAACGGCCAGAACTACACGTCGGTCGACCGCGAGCTGCTACTGGCCTACAAGGAGAGCCCGCAGGGCCAGATCGTCCACGTCGGCATCAACGAGGCCGGCGCCCTCGCCGCCTTCACCGGTGTCGGCACCTCGTACGCGACGCACGGCGAGCCGCTCATCCCGGTCTACGTGTTCTACTCGCAGTTCGGCTTCCAGCGCACCGGCGACGCGAACTGGGCCGCGGGCGACCAGATGGCGCGCGGCTTCGTGGTCGGCGCCACCGCCGGTCGCACCACCCTCACGGGTGAGGGCCTGCAGCACGCCGACGGCCACTCGCACCTGCTCGCGGCCACGAACCCCGCCACGGTCTCGTACGACCCCGCCTACGGCTACGAGATCGCCCACATCGTGCGCTCCGGCATCGACCGTATGTACGGCGGCAGTCACAGCGACCCGAACGTCATGTACTACCTGACGGTCTACAACGAGCCGATCGTGCAGCCCGCCGAGCCGGCGGATGTCGACGTCGACGGCATCGTGCGCGGCATCCACCGCATCTCCACCGTCGCGACGGAGGGCGCCGCGCACGCGCAGCTGCTCGCGAGCGGTGTGGGCGTGCCGTGGGCGCTCGAGGCGCAGCAGCTCCTGAAGGACGACTGGGGTGTGGGCTCGGATGTGTGGTCGGTCACCTCGTGGACCGAGCTGCGCCGCGACGGCCTCGCCGCCGACGAGCACAACTTCCTGCACCCCGACGAGGAGCCGGTCACGGCCTACCTCACGCAGAAGCTCGCCGGAACGCCCGGCCCGGTCGTCGCGGTGAGCGACTTCATGCACGCCGTGCAGGACCAGATCCGTCCGTGGGTGCAGCACAATTTCTGGACGCTCGGCGCCGACGGCTTCGGCTTCTCCGACACGCGTGCCGCGGCACGACGCTTCTTCAAGATCGACGGACCGTCGATCGTCGTGCGTGCCCTCCAGGCGCTCGCGGCCGAGGGTGCGGTCGATCGTGCGCTGGTCGGTCAGGCGATCCAGAAGTACCGTCTGCACGACGTGACCGCGGGCACGACGGGCAACGCCGGCGGCGAGAGCTGACCGACGTGCCGGCGACGCCGCCCGGACACGAGCTGCCCGTCGACAAGTCGGGGACCCTTGCGTGGCTGCGCAAGGTCTCCGGCGACCTCGCCACGGCGACGCTCACCCGGCTCGAGGCGACGCTTCCGTGGTACTCCGACATGCCGCCGGCGCGGCGCTCGGCGGTGGGCCTGGTCGCTCAGGCCGGCATCACCTCGTTCATCCAGTGGTACGACGATCCGAAGTCGACCCCCTGGATCGCGTCGGACATCTTCGCCGCCGCGCCGCGGGAGCTGCTGCGCAGCGTGAGCCTGCAGCAGACGCTCCAGTTGATCCGGGTCACGGTGGAGGTCACCGAGGAGCGCATCGCCGACAAGGACTCGCGCCTGCGCGAGGCGGCGCTGCTCTACTCGCGCGAGGTCGCGTTCGCGGCGGCCGACGTCTACGCCCGCGCCGCCGAGGCGCGGGGGCTCTGGGATGCGCGCCTCGAGGCGCTCGTGGTCGACTCGATCCTCAGCGGCGAGGCCGACGACGAGCTGCCGAGCCGTATCGCGGCCCTCGGCTGGCACGGGCACGGCGAGGTCGCGGTGCTCGTGGGCACGACGCCCCCGCAGTTCGACGTCGACCAGTTGCGCCGCATGGCGCGCAAGCTCGGTGTCGACGTGCTCGTGGGCGTGCAGGGCTCGCGGCTCGTGCTCGTGATCGGTCGCAGCGAGGCCGGCCAGCGCACGGGTGAGGATGTGGCAGACCTCCCGTTCCCCGAGATCGCCCGGCGCCTCGAGCCGGGATTCGGCACGGGGCACCTGGTGCTCGGCCCCACGGTGCCGGCGCTCGTCGACGCGAGCCAGAGCGCCCGCGCGGCCCTCGCCGGGTTCGCGGTGGCCGGCGCATGGCGCAACGCGCCGCGGCCGGTGGACGCCGACGATCTGCTGCCCGAACGTGCCCTCGCGGGCGACCCGCTCGCCAAGCGCACGCTCGTCGAGAAGATCTACCGTCCGTTGAAGGCCCACAGCTCCGATCTCGTGACCACGCTCTGGAGCTACCTCGACAACGGCCGATCGCTCGAGGCGACGGCTCGCGAGCTGTTCGTGCACCCCAACACGGTGCGCTACCGACTGAAGCGCGTCTCGGACGTGATCGGCTGGGACGCGACGGGTCCGCGCGAGGCGCTCATCCTGCAGACGGCGCTCGTTCTCGGGGCGATCGGCAGCGACGTCACGCGTCGCCGTGCCGGTGTTCCTCGGCGCGCATGAGCCACGTCGCTGTAGGGCGCGCACAAAGCATCCGGTCATCCTTGTGCGTACCTCGCCAGTGCGACGCCCGGTTCCTTGGCAGGATGGAACGGTGATCATCGCGGTGTTCCCCGGTCAGGGTTCGCAGACCCCCGGCTTCCTCAGTCCTTGGCTCGAGCTCGACGGCGCGACTGACCGGTTGTCGTCGTTCTCGGAGGCGGCGGATGTCGACCTCGCCGCCGCCGGCACCGAGTGGGATGCCGACGCGATCCGCGACACTCAGGTCGCTCAGCCGCTCATCGTCGGCGCGAGCCTCCTCTCCTACGCCGCCTTCGTCGAGGCGGCGGGCACCACGCCCGCGGGTGTGGCCGGTCACTCCGTCGGTGAACTGGCCGCCCTCGCCGCGGCAGGCGTGCTCTCCCCCGTCGACGCACTCACTCTCGCGGGCGTGCGGGGTCGTGCGATGGCGGATGCCGCGGCCCAGACGCCGACCGGCATGAGCGCAATCCTCGGGGGCGACGAAGCCGCGGTGCTGGCGCGTCTCGCCGAGCTCGACCTCACCCCGGCCAACCACAACGGTGCCGGCCAGATCGTCGCCGCCGGCGCCCTCCCCGCCCTGGCAGTCCTCGCCGAGGCGCCGGTGCCGGCGACGCGGGTCATCCCGCTCCAGGTCGCCGGCGCGTTCCACACGTCCTACATGGCCCCGGCCGTTGACGCGCTGCGGGAGGCCGCGGCATCCGTCGCGGTGAGCGACCCGCAGACTACCCTCTGGACGAATGCCGATGGCACCGTCGTCGATGACGGTCCCCGGGCGGTCGAGCTGCTCATCGGACAGGTGGCCTCCCCCGTGCGCTGGGATCTGTGCATGGCCTCGTTCGCCGAGGCGGGCGTGACGGGCATCATCGAATTCGCGCCGGCGGGAACGCTCGTCGGCCTCGCCAAGCGCGCGCTGCGCGGAGTGCCGTCGGTTGCCGTCAAGACACCCGACGACCTCGACGCCGCCGTCGCGCTGCTGAAGGGATCCGCCGCATGAGCGCACCCGTGCTGAAGCAGGGCAGCGGCCCCGCGTTCACCCGCATCTACTCGTACGGGGCCGCCCGTGGCGAGAACGCGGTGCCGAACGACGATCTGGTCGCCGCGATCGACTCGAGCGACGAGTGGATCCGCCAGCGCACCGGCATCATCACGCGGACGCGCGCGGTGCACGGCACGAGCGCGACCGATCTCGCCACCGCGGCCGGCCGTGAGGCGATCGAGCGTTCCGGAGTACCGGCCGACCAGATCGACCTCGTCATCGTCGCGACCATCAGCAACTCCCGCCAGACCCCGTCGATGTCGGCCGTCGTCGCCGACCGCGTCGGAGCGAACCCGGCCGCCGCCTACGACTCGAACGCCGCGTGCGCCGGATTCGCCTACGGTGTCGCCCAGGCCGATGCACTCATCCGCACCGGCGGGGCGCACTACGCCCTCGTCATCGGCGCCGAGAAGCTCTCCGACGTCGTCGACCCGACCGACCGCAGCATCTCGTTCCTCCTGGGCGACGGCGCAGGAGCCGTGGTCATCGGACCGAGTGACTTCCCCGGCATCTCCCGCACCGTGTGGGGCTCCGACGGCTCCAAGGCCGAGGCCGTCGGCATGAACGCGACCCTCACCGAGTTCCGTGACGGCGAGGCTGCCTGGCCGACGCTCCGTCAGGAAGGCCAGACCGTCTTCCGCTGGGCCGTCTGGGAGATGGCGAAGGCCGCGCGCCTCGCCCTCGAGGAGGCGGGGGTGGAGGCATCCGATCTGGCCGCCTTCGTGCCGCACCAGGCCAACATGCGCATCATCGATGAGTTCGCCAAGCAGCTGGGGCTGCCCGAGAGCGTGGTCATCGGCCGTGACATCGCGACGACGGGCAACACGTCGGCGGCATCCATCCCGCTCGCCACGCATCGTCTGCTCGAAGAGCACCCCGAGCTCAGCGGCGGCCTGTGCCTGCAGATCGGATTCGGGGCCGGGCTCGTCTACGGCGCGCAGGTGGTCGTGCTCCCGTGAGCGCCGCAGCGGCGCCCCTAAACTGATTCGCGGCCTTGCGGCTGCTGTCCACACCCCACAGAGAAGGAGAAACCCATGGCCCTTTCGACCGAAGAGGTCCTCGCCGGCCTCGCCGAGCTCATCACCGACGAGACGGGCATCTCGGCCGACGAGGTCGCGCTCGAGAAGTCGTTCACCGACGACCTCGACATCGACTCGATCTCGATGATGACCATCGTCGTCAACGCCGAAGAGAAGTTCGGCGTGACGATCCCCGACGACGAGGTCAAGAACCTCAAGACCGTCGGCGACGCAGTCACCTTCATCACCTCGAACCAGGCGTGAGTCCCGTCCGGTGGGGGCGTGAGCCCCCACCGGGAAGAACAGGAAGCAATATGACGTCCCCTCGCATCGTCGTCACCGGAATCGGCGCGTCGTCCCCCATCGGCGGCACGGCTCCCGACAGCTGGAACGCGCTCCTCGACGGCGCCAGCGGCGCCCGCTCGCTCGAGCACGACTGGGTCGCCCGCTACGAGCTGCCGGTCACCTTCGCGGCCGAGGCGCTCGTGCGTCCCGACACCGTGCTCGAGCGCCCGGTGGCCAAGCGTCTCGATCCGGCCTCGCAGTTCGCCCTCGTCGCCGCCCAGGAGGCCTGGGCCGACGCGGGTGCGCCCGACGTCGAGCCCGAGCGTCTCGGTGTCGACTTCGCGACCGGAATCGGCGGCGTATGGACGCTGCTCGATGCGTGGGACACTCTGCGTGAGAAGGGTCCCCGTCGGGTCATGCCCATGACGGTGCCCATGCTCATGCCGAACGCTGCAGCGGGCAACCTGTCGCTCCACTTCGGCGCGCGCGCATTCGCCCGGACCGTCGCGAGCGCGTGCGCGTCGAGCACCGAGTCGATCGTCAACGCGGTCGAGCACATCCAGGACGGCCTCGCCGACATCGTGATCGCCGGCGGCACCGAATCGGCCGTTCACCCCATCACACTCGCCGCGTTCGCGTCGATGCAGGCGCTCTCGCGTCGCAACGACTCGCCCGGCACGGCGTCCCGGCCGGCGAGCATCGACCGCGACGGCTTCGTCATGGGCGAGGGGGCCGCGGCGCTCGTGCTCGAGCGTGAAGACCACGCTCTCGCTCGCGGAGCGAAGATCTACGCGGTCGTCGTCGGCGGCGGCGTCACCGCCGACTCGTACCACATCACCGCCAATGACCCCGAGGGTCGCGGCGCGGCGCGTGCCGTGCAGCAGGCGCTGGCGGCGGCGGGTGCGAGCCCCGACGAGGTCACGCACATCAATGCGCACGCGACATCCACCCCTGTCGGCGACCCGAACGAGTACCAGGCCCTGCGAGCGGTGTTCGGCGCCCGGATCGACGAGATCCCGGTGTCAGCCACGAAGGCGTCGACCGGCCACCTCCTGGGCGGCACCGGAGCCCTCGAGGCCATGTTCACGATCCGCGCGATCCAGGAGCGCATCGCGCCGCCGACGATCAACCTCACCGAGCAGGACCCGGAGGTGCCGTTCCGACTGTCGGGCAGCACCCAGGCTCTCGGCGCCGGCGACCAGCTCGCCATCAGCAACTCTTTCGGGTTCGGCGGTCACAATGCCGTCGTGGCGTTCCGAAACGTCTGACCACCGACACCACGAAGGCCCCCGGCACACTGCCGGGGGCCTTCGTCATGGTCGGGCATCGACCGCGTTCCCACCGCCGGGACGATTCACCGGCGCTCGGTAGTGGCGTGTCGTCTGCCCGGGGTCTGGGTCAGCCCACCTTGTGGAGCCACACGACCGGTACCTCGTCGCCCGCATGGCGGAACGGTTCGAGCTCCTCGTCCCACGCTGCTCCGAGAGCAACATCCAGCTCACGTCGCAACTCCGCCGCATCACCCAGCGACACCTCGAGGGCGTAACGCAGCCGGTCCTCGGGGACGACCACGTTGCCCGCAGCGTCGGTGGGCGCGAAGTGAATGCCGAGGTCCGGTGTGTGCATCCAGCGCCCGCCGTCCGTGCCCCGAGCCGGATCCTCGGTGACCTCGTAGCGCAGGTGCTCCCAGCCGCGTATCGCGCTCGCCAGAGCCGCGCCGGTGCCGGCCGGTCCCTCCCACGCGAATTCGGTGCGACGAGCGCCCGGCAGCACGGGCTGCGCGATCCACTCGAAGTTCAGCGCCTTGCCGAACACGCGACCGGCGGCCCACTCGAGGTGCGGGCACAACGCCTTCGGCGCGGAGTGGATGTAGATCACGCCGCGCGTCTGTGATGTCGCCATCGGTTCTCCATTCGTCAGGTGCGTCTTCCCCTACGACCTGACCGGAACGGTGGCTCTTCGGTTATGGGGTCATTATCACCCGGTCGGTGCCGGAATGACAAGACTGTGATTCGAGTGGGGCGGGTGGGACTTGAACCCACGATCGTCGGGTTATGAGCCCGCTGCCTTGACCAGCTTGGCCACCGCCCCGTGCGGCACGCCGCACCAGCGAGCCTAGTGGGAGCCGCCGCGCGGGATGGGCAGCTCCTGGCTGTCGCTGATGACCTGCGGATGGTTGCGGGCCAGCGAGAAGACGCCGTACACCGCGATCGCGCCGGCGACGACGAACCCGATCATCGGCCCGATGCCGGCGGTCGCTGCCTCCTGGAGGACGACGAGACCGATGAGCACGGCGACCATCGGGTCGATGACGGTGAGGCCGGCGATGACGAGGTCAGGGGGTCCCGCGGAGTATGCCGTCTGAACGAAGTAGGCGCCGAGGGCGACCGCGGCGAGGAGCGCGACGAGACAGGTGAGGGTGAGCCATTCGAAATCGCCCGCCTGCACTCGTTTGATCACGACCTTCGCGAGCGTCGCGACGAAGCCGTAGATCATTCCTGACGCGACGATGTAGAAGAGCGCGCGGCCACCGCGCCGACGCACCCAGATCAACCAGATCGCCGTGAGCGACCCGACCACGACCACGAGCAGTCCGAGGATGATGAGCAGCTCGCTGTCGGCGACGGGCTGCTCGGTCGCGACGAATGCGGCGATGGTGACGAAGACGAGGATGCCTCCCACGCACGCGATGATCGATCTCACTGATTTCAGGGTGGGTCGGTGGCCGGAGATGCGGGCGTTCAGCAGTGTCGTGATCACGAGGGAGACCGCGCCGAGCGGCTGGACGATGATGAGCGGCGCGATCGCGAGGGCCCCGAGCTGGCAGAGGATCGCGAGTCCCAGCATCACGGTGCCGAGCACCCAGGAGGGGCGGCCGAGCAGTCGCAGCAGCTGTGCTCCGCTGAGCCCCGTGCTCGTGCCGCCGAGCGCGTGGTTGACCTTCACGACGCCGCGGTGCTGGTACTGCGCTCCGAACGACATGAAGACCGCGCCGAGCAGCGCCAACGGGATACCGAGGAGGATCGCGGGGTCGCGGAACACCCCGACGAGGTTGTTCGTGACGTCGTCGATGGAAAGCGGCACCGTCATCACCGTTCGACACTATCCCGAGACCGGCTCGATAGGCTCGAAGACGTGACCGTTCTGCCGATTCGCATCATGGGTGACCCCGTGCTCCACTCCCCCGCCGCCCCCGTCGACGAGATCACGGACGAGATCCGCACACTGGTGGCGGACATGTTCGAGACGATGGATGCCGCGCCCGGCGTGGGGCTTGCGGCACCGCAGGTGGGTGTCGGGCTGCGGATCTTCACGTACACCTACCAGGACGACGACGGCGCTCCGTGGCGCGGGGTGGTCATCAACCCGGTGCTGTGGATCTCCCCGGCCGAACCCGGCCAGCCGGACCCTGACGAGGAGTCCGAGGGCTGCCTGTCCTTCCCCAGCGAACGGTTCCCGCTGCGCCGCGCCGAGCGCGCCTTGCTGATCGGCACGGACCTGGAGGGCGCCGAGGTGCGCATCGAGGTGTCCGGATGGCGTGCGCGCATCCTGCAGCACGAGTTCGACCACCTCGACGGGGTGCTGTACGTCGACCGGCTGGATGACAGCGACTGGAAGACCGTGCAGAAGATCGCGAAGAAGCGCGGCTGGGGTCGTCCCGGTCAGTCGTGGACGCCCGGGATCGACCTCATCGAGGCCTGAACCTCGAGACGAGAAATCCCGCCTGCGTCGACCGACGCGGCGGGATCTTCTCGTGGCTCCCCGGCTTGGACTCGAACCAAGAACCTATCGGTTAACAGCCGATTGCTCTGCCAATTGAGCTACCGAGGAAGAGTCATCCCGAATCAGGACAACCCTGAGATCGTAGCAAAGGATGAGGCTGCGACGCGAACCGGGACGGGGTCAGCCGGCGTCGAGGAGACGCTGCCGCTCGACATCCAGATCGCGCAGGCGCAGCCTCACGGCACGCCCCTCCTCGGAGTCGGCCTGCACCCGCTGCATGGCACCGAGCAGCTCGCTCTTCGTGCGATCGAGGGTGCGCAGGCTCAGTCGCCTGGCGAGGTCCTGGGCTGACAACTGGGCGTGCAGAGCATCGCGTGCGGGGAACGTTCCCGTGAGCAGCTCGGCGGCGAGGGAACGGTACGGCTCACGCACCGCCTGCACCGCGGCGGCGGCCCATCCGGGGTGCGAGTAGTCCGGCATCGCCGCGACGACGCCGCGCACCGCGTCGAGGCCCGGAACGGTGAATGTGGTGTCGAGGGCGCGCCGTACGAGCTCGCCGTCGATCAGGTGCCCGTACTGCAGGAATCCCATCAGCGCATCACGCTCGAGCGCGGCATCCGCTGTGGTCGGCAGTGTCTGGAGGGTGATCCTCAGCTCGCTGGGGGTCTCGGCCGAGTGCGGGATGTCCTCCTGCTCGCGCTGCGCACCGACCGACCGCGACGCGCGCCGCACCGCACCGGACACCTCGCCGAGCTCGAGGCCGAGGCGTCGGGCGAGCACCTTCACGTACCCCGGCTGCAGCGAGGGGTCACGGATGCCGGCGACGATCGGCGCCCCGGCACGCAGAGCCCCCGCCCGCCCTTCGACGGTGCCGAGGTCGAAGCCGCGGATGCGCTGGTCGATCGCGAACTCGAACATCGGCACCTTCGACTCGATGATCGCGCGCACGGCGCCGTCGCCGCGGGCGAGGCGCAGGTCGCACGGGTCGAGACCGGGCGGAGCGACGGCGACGTAGGTCTGCGCGGCGAAACGCTTCTCGTCGGCGAACGCGCGCATGGCGGCGCCGACCCCTGCGTCGTCCGGGTCGAAGGTGAAGACGACCTCGCCGTGTGCCGAGTCGTCGCCCATCACGCGACGCAGAGCCGTGATGTGCTCCGAGCCGAACGCGGTGCCGCAGGTCGCGACCGCCGTGGTGATGCCGGCGAGGTGGCAGGCCATGACGTCGGTGTAGCCCTCCACCACGACGACCTGGCGCGACCGCGAGATGTCCTTCTTCGCGAGGTCGAGGCCGTACAGCACCTGCGACTTGCGGTAGATCGGGGTCTCAGGGGTGTTGAGGTACTTCGGCCCCTGGTCGTCGTCGTAGAGCTTGCGGGCCCCGAAGCCGACGACCTGGCCGGTGACATCGCGGATGGGCCACACCACGCGCCCGCGGAACCGGTCGTAGACGCCCCGCTGCCCCTGCGAGAGCAGACCGGCTGTGAGAAGCTCCTCGTCGCTGAAGCCCTTGGCGCGCAGCGCCTGCTGCAGGTTGCCCCACCCCTTCGGCGCGTACCCGACACCGAAGTGCGCGGCGGCTCCCGCATCGAACCCGCGGCCGCCGAGGAAGGCGTGCGCGGTCTCGGCCTCGGCGCTCTGCAGCTGCTCGCGGAAGTACATCGCGGCCGCGGCGCCCGCCGCGTAGAGCCGGGTGCGCCCGGAGGTCTCCACCGCGGGGCCCCCGTCCTCGTAGTGCAGCGCGTAGCCGAGCCGACCCGCGAGGCGCTCGACCGACTCGGTGAACGAGAGGTGGTCCATCTCCCGCAGGAACGTGTAGACGTCGCCCGAGGCGCCGCATCCGAAGCAGTGGTAGAAGCCGTGCTGCGGCCGCACGTGGAAGCTCGGGCTCCGTTCGTCGTGGAACGGGCAGAGCCCCTTGAGCGAGCCGACGCCCGCGGGCTTCAGCGCGACCCGCTCCCCCACGATGTCCGCGATGTTGGTGCGCGACTTGACCTCGTCGACGTCGGTCTGCACGATGCGACCGGGCATCAGGCGAGTCCTGCCGGCGCGGGCCGCACCGGCGGCACCCACACGCCGAGTGAGGTGGGATCGAGCGGTGCGACGAGACGCTCATGCCAGGCGATCGCGAGCTGATCCGTGAGTCCCGCGACCTGGTCGACGACGACGCGGCGGCGAGCCGCGTCATCCGTCGCGGAGGTGAAGTCGCCTCGATAGACCGGCTCGAGCTGGTCGGGACGCTCCCACAGAGCCGACGCGAGGCGCTTCAGCACTCGCCGCTGTTCCTTGTAGAGCTCCTTGCGGCCATCGATCGAGACCACCGTCGCACCGATGATTCCTTTGAGCACCGCGATCTCGGCCTCGACGACCGCGGGCACCATGACCCGCGCCCGATAGCGCGTGAGGGATGCAGCGGGGTACGCGTCGCGCGTCGCCGCCGTCGCCGCCCGCGCGAAGCGCCCGATGAGATCGGACGTGAGGTTCTTGAGACCGGCCAGGTCGCGGCGGGATCCGTCGAACGTGGGCACCCACTCGGGGAGCCGGGTGAGCCGGTAGAGCGCGTCGGAGAGCGCATCGCGGGTGAGGTCGAAGCCGACCCACGCCTGGATCGCGTCGATCAGGGCCTCGTGCTCGTTCGGGGCGACGAGACGGCGCGGATCGAGGTAGCCGTTGACGATGGCGTCCTCGAAGTCGTGCACCGAGTATGCGATGTCGTCCGACAGGTCCATGACTTCGGCCTCGATGCACCGCACGCGGCCGGGCGCGCCCTCGCGGAACCAGCGGAAGACCGCCTCGTCGTCGGGGTAGACGCCGAACTTGAGGCGACCGCCCGGGTCGGGCAGGGGATGTTCGTCGGTCCAGGGGTACTTGCAGGTCGCGTCGAGGCTCGCGCGGGTGAGGTTGAGGCCCGCGGAATGCCCCTCCTCGTCGAACACCTTCGGCTCGAGCCGGGTGACGATGCGCATCGTCTGCGCATTGCCCTCGAACCCGCCGATGTCCTCGGCCCAGTCGTTGAGGGCCCGTTCGCCGTTGTGTCCGAAGGGCGGATGCCCGAGGTCGTGGTTCAGGCAGGCGGTGTCGACCACGTCGGGCGCGAGGCGCAGGGCGAGGGCGAGCTCTCGACCGACCTGGGCGACCTCGAGCGAGTGGGTCAGCCGGTTACGGGCGAAATCCGCAGGGCTGGCAGGCGAGAGCACCTGGGTCTTCGCGCCGAGGCGGCGCAACGCCGCGGAGTGCAGCACCCGCGCCCGGTCGCGCGCGAAATCGTCGCGCTGCGAGCGGTGCTGCTCGGGGACGAAGCGCTCCGCGTCCCGATCGTCGTAGCCGCTCGGGCGCCCGAGGGCGACACCGAGCGCGGATGCCTCAGCCGCCACTGTGCTCCAGTTCGGCGTCGGCGAGGGCGCACGACTCGTCGGCGGGGATCTCCCGGCTGTCGAGCCATCCGTCGGGCAGGGCGGGACGCTTCGGGGTTCCCGCGCGACCGCGCTGTCCCTCGGCGGCGGCTCCCGGATAGGGCGCGTCGAGATCGAGGGTCGCGAGCAGTGCATCGATCTCGTCGAGCGACGACACCGTCGCCAGCTGCGCGCGCAGCTCCCCGCCCACCGGATAGCCCTTGAAGTACCAGGCCACGTGCTTGCGGATGTCGCGGCATCCGCGGTCCTCGTCCTCGAAGAACTCGACCAGTAGTTCCGCGTGCCGGCGGAACGCGCGAGCGACGAAGCCGAGGGTCGCATCCACGGGCTCGCCGTAGGCCGCGTCTTCGCCGCCGAGCGTGCGGGCGAGGTCGCCGAACAGCCACGGTCGGCCGAGACAGCCGCGGCCGACGACGACGCCGTCGCATCCGGTTTCCGCCATCATGCGCACGGCGTCGTCGGCGCTCCAGATGTCGCCGTTGCCGAGCACCGGCACCGAACGGATCTCGTCCTTCAGACGCGCGATCGCGCTCCAGTCGGCGGACCCCGAGTAGAACTCCGCGGCCGTGCGCGCGTGCAACGCGATCGCCGACACCCCGGCGCGCTCGGCCGTGCGGGCGGCGTCGAGATAGGTGAGGTGGTCGTCGTCGATGCCCTTGCGCATCTTCACAGTGACCGGCACGTCACCGGCGTTGCGGACGGCCTGGGTGACGATGTCGGCGAAGAGGTCCTTCTTCCAGGGGAGCGCCGCTCCCCCGCCCTTGCGGGTGACCTTGGGGACGGGGCATCCGAAGTTCATGTCGATGTGGTCGGCGCGGTCCTCGTCGACGAGGAGCTTCACGGCCGCGCCGACGGTCGCGGGATCGACTCCGTACAGCTGGATCGACCGCGGGGTCTCGGACTCGTGGTGCGTGATGAGCCGCATCGTCGTGGCGTTCCGCTCGACGAGCGCGCGCGTCGTGATCATCTCGCTGATGTAGAGACCTGCGCCGTACTCGCGACACAGCCGCCGGAACGCGGTGTTCGTGATGCCCGCCATCGGCGCCAGCACGACCGGGGCGTCGAGGGTGAGCGCACCGATCTGCAACGGCCGGGTGGCGGGGGCGATCGTGGTCACCCCGACATTCTCCCAGACGGCGACCCTCCCGCGGCCCGCCGCGCCTACGCTGGGCACATGGCCGCCACCGACAGCGCAGACCTGCGCAGCATCCCGTTCCTCGACGCCGAGGGGGCCGAGCGCACGCTCGCCGACTACGGCGACAAAGTCCTCCTCGTCGTGAACGTCGCGTCGAAGTGCGGACTCACCCCGCAGTACGAGGCGCTCGAGCAGCTGCAGCGCGAGTACGGCGAGAGGGGCTTCAGCGTCGTCGGATTCCCCTGCAACCAGTTCATGGGTCAGGAGCCGGGCTCGATCGAGGAGATCCTGGAGTACTGCTCCGCGACCTGGGGTGTGAGCTTTCCGATCAACGCGAAGATCAAGGTCAACGGACCCGGTGTCGCGCCGCTCTACAAGGCGCTGAAGAAGGCCAGGAACCCCGAGGGTGAGCGGGGACTCGTGCACTGGAACTTCGAGAAGTTCGTGCTCACGCCCACGGGAGACGTGCACCGTTTCCGTCCGTCGACGAAGCCCGACGACCGGGCGGTCGTGTCGGTCATCGAGGCGGCACTCCCCGCCTGATCTCGGCGACGGTCAGAGAGCCGATGCCGCGCCCCGCCGCTCCGCCCACACCTGGCGCGCGATCTGGGCGAACGCCTCCGGCGGCTGCGCGCCGCTGACGCCGTACTTGCCGTCGATGACGAAGAACGGCACTCCGTTGATGCCGTAGGCCTGGGCCTGCGCCTGGTCGGCGCGCACGTCTGGCAGGTGACGCTCGTTCTCGAGCGCGTCGCGCACGGCGTCGCCGTCGAGCCCGATCTCCGTCGCGAGGTCGACGAGGTCGTCGATACGTCCGACGTGGCGCCCCTCGGTGAAGTAGGCCGACATGA
This sequence comes from Microbacterium sp. SCN 71-21, assembly GCF_001725695.1. Lineage (NCBI taxonomy): Bacteria > Bacillati > Actinomycetota > Actinomycetes > Micrococcales > Microbacteriaceae > Microbacterium > Microbacterium sp. SCN 71-21. The sequence goes on along the minus strand of NZ_MEGA01000022.1, from coordinate 1,455 downwards.
GGCGCTCCGCCATGTCGTGCTGGCGTCCGGCCTGCTTCGCGAAGTGCAGCAGCTCGTGCGCCTTCACCGTGTTCGTGTGACGCAGCAGGTCGAAGCGGTACTCCAGTCCCGCGTTCGCGGCCACGCCCGTCACGTTCGACAGCATCTGCGAGACCTGGTCCCGCGGCATCCCCTTGTGTCCGGCGAGGAAGTCGATCTCGTCACCCTCGAAGTCCACGGGCGTGTCGGGAGACAGCTCGAACGAGTGGAACGTGACCGTCGTCACGGGCGCGTCGTCATCGGATGCCGCGTCCGCCAGTCCCTTCTCGAGGTTGCGCTTGCCGATGTAGCACCAGGGGCAGGCGATGTCGCTCCACACGTCGATCGAGATGGCGTCCGTCATGACGGGTGCAACGCCTGCGGCTTCGCCGACTATTCCCGCGCTGTGAGCAGGATTCACAGCGTCGTGTCGGGCGCGCCGGGAGCGCATATGTCAGCATGATGCGGGCCCGATGGGGATCGGGGTGGGAGAGAGGAACGGCATGGGTGCTCGCGCGCGCCGCCGCATAGGTCGCATCCTGTTCGCATCGACGGTCGTGATCGTCGCCGCAGCAGTTGTCGGCGCGGTCGTGGTAGCGGTGCAGACGCGCGCGCAGTGGTGGCCGACCGCGTTCTCGACTCCGGGCGGGATCGCTCCGTCCGCCTCGGCCACGCCGCTCGGGCCCGCTCTTCCCGCGCCGGCGCCGGTCGTGAATTCGGATCCTGCGCCGGGATCGCTCGTCACCACATGCGAGGGCGAGACGGTGCTGTCGGTCTGGGCCCACTACGACGATGACCTGATCTTCGCGAACCCGACGCTGCAGGGGGCGATCTCGAGCGGATTCTGCGCCCGGACGGCCTATGTGACCGCGGGTGACGGCGGCCTCGGTGCCTCCTACGTCAAGGCTCGTGAGTTCGGGATCCTCAAGGCGTACAACGTCATGCGCGGGAGCTCGGCCGAGTGGACGCAGTCCACCGTGACCCTCGCATCGGGAGTGCAGCTCACCCAGTACGTCCCTGTCGACGCGGCGAACGTCTCGGTGCTCTTCTTCCACCTGCCCGACGGGGGGCTGAAGGGCAAGGGCTTCCGGACGACCGGGTCCGTCACGATCCGGATGCTCCTCGACGGCCGCGTCGACAAGCTCACCCCGGTGGGCGGCGGTGATGCGGTGTCGGCGGTGAGTCTGCGGGACTCCCTGGCCGACCTCATCACGATGTTCCATCCCGCCATGGTGGGAACGCTGATCCCGAGCATTGCCGCGCAGGGTTGGCAGGGCGATCATCCCGACCACAGCACGGTGGGCACGTTCACCCGCGAAGCGGCGAAGAAGGCCGGGTACGACCTCGCCAAGATGCGCTACTTCGAGGGATACCCCGTGCATCTCCAGCCGGCCAACATCACCGGCGCAGCCCTGACGACGAAGCTCCTGGCGTACC
>NZ_MEGA01000021.1:0-35578 GCF_001725695.1 Microbacterium sp. SCN 71-21 | reverse complement strand
CCGGCACGGCGACGACCCCGGCTTCGGCGACCAGAGCGCCGAGGACCGTCGACTTGCCGGCGCCGTTCGGACCGATGATCGCGATGCGCTCCGGCCCGCGCACCACCCATTCGCGCTCGCCCGAAGAAACGGTCAGCACCCGCCGGCTCGGCGAGAGGTCAGGCGCCGGCAGCACGATGCGCATCGATGGGTCATCGCGCACGAGTCGCCCGGCCGCGTCGAGTGCGGCACGCGCGGCATCCTCCTTCCGGCCGGCCTCGCTGCGCAGGCGTCCGGCCGAGACCTGTGCGGCACCGCGTCGGCCGTGGGCGACGATCTTCGGCACCCGCTTCTCCCGTTCGGCCTTCGCGGCCTGCTGCCCGCGGGTCGCGAGCGTCGACTGCACGGCGATGCGCTGACGCTTCTCCCGCCGCAGGTCGCCGGCAGCTGCGGACTCGGTGCGTCGCGCGGCATCCTGCGCGGTCTCGAGCGCGGCGCGCCACGCGGCGTAGCCGCCGCCGGTCGTCGTGAGCCGCCCGGCGTAGAGTTCGGCGGTCTCGTCCATCAGGTCGAGCAGTGTCGTGTCGTGACTGACGACGATGAGCGCGCCCGGCCAGGCCGTGACGAGCGCGCCGAGACGGTCGCGGTGATCGCGGTCGAGGTTGTTGGTCGGCTCGTCGAGCAGGGTGATCGGCGCGCGTCGCAGGCGGATGCCGCACACCGCCGCGAGCACGGCCTCCCCTCCGGAGAGCGCGCCGACGGGTCGATCGAGCATCCCCGGGTCGAGGCCTGCGTCGGCCAGGGCTGCGCCCGCGCGGGCCTCGACGTCCCAGTCGTCGCCGACCTCCTCGAACCGGGCCGGGTCGACATCGCCGTCGGCGATCGCGCGCACGGCGCGCAGTGACCGGCCCACTCCGAGGAGGTCCGCGACCGGACGATGGACGTCGAGCGTCAGGGTCTGGGCGAGGTGGTCGACGGTGCCCGTCGTGCTGATCGCGCCGGCCGTGGGCGTGAGATGCCCGGCGATGAGTTGCAGCAGGGTGGACTTGCCGGCGCCGTTGCGCCCGATGAGTCCGGTGCGCCCGGCGCCGAATGCGCCCGACACGGATTCGAGCGCCGTGGTGCCGTCGGGCCAGGTGAACGTGACGCGGTCGAGCACGACCGCGGGTGCGGTGGATGACATGGGGTCTCCCGGGTGTGGTGGGTGCACCGACACCGGGGCTCACGCTCGAAGCGGGCCCGCACCGTGAAACGGTGACTCGACGGTGTCAGCGCCAGATGGCGGACAGGGAACCGTCGATCAATGTCACCGGAAGATCCTCACACTCGGAACAGGACGCGGGCAGTCTATCCGCGACCCGCGCGCGGCGGCTAGCCCCGCGGATCCGCCGACGCCTCGCGGATGTCGCCGAGTCGTGCCACGAGGAACGCGTGCACGTCGGCCAGCTCCGCCTCCGAGACGCTGTGGGTGAGGCCGGGATACACACGGCCGCTCAGCGCGACGACGTCGGGGAGCCACCGCACGGTGTGCTCGACGAGCGCCGCCGGAATGACCTCGTCGCGCGCGCCGCGGCCCCAGAACACCGGCGGGCGCAGCCGGGCGAGCTCGGTGTCGGTCGGCAGCCCGCCGGGTGCGACGTAGCCCGACAGGTTCACCGCGAACGCGAAGCGCTCGGGGCGCAGTCGCAGCGCCTGTAGCGACACCGCCGCGCCCTGCGAGAACCCGAGGAGACCGACGGATGCCGCGGCATCCACGTTCTCGTCGACCCAGTCGAGAACGCGCTCGGCGGCCGCGGTGATCGCCGCCGGGTCGCGGCCGTCGAGGTCGTCGATGGGATACCAGCGGTGGCCCGACATCGGCCACGGAGCGGGCATCGGCGCGCGCAGCGAGACGCCCAGGTACTCGGACGGGAGGGAGGGGAGTAGGCCCACCAGGTCGTTCTCATCCGAGCCGTAGCCGTGAAGAAGCAACAGCACAGGCCGGTCGCCGCGGTCGGCCAGCGGGGCGGCGTAGCGCACGGCGCTGCCGTCGAGGGGCGGGATCTCGCTCACGTGCCCATCCTGCCGCACCGCCCCGACACGGCGGCATCCGTTCTGCGCCGCCGGCCCCGGTCGACATCTGTGCGTCACACGCGGTGGGGTATACAGGAGGCATGGCGGTGCGAACTCCCGATCCCGACCCCTCGGAGGGGAACGACGACGCGCGCGGCGAGGTGCCGCGCGACCCGTTCCGATCGTTCGCCGGCGGTTTCGCCGAGTCGGGCGGCGGCCCGAACCCGGCATGGCTCACCGACGTCGAGCTCACCGAGGCGCGACGTCGACTGCCGATGCTCTACGTCGAGGCGCTGCCCGTGCGCACCGACGGCGTCGGCACCGTGACGCAGGTGGGCATCCTGCTGCGTGCGACGCCGTTGGGTGAGATCACCCGCACGCTGGTGTCGGGGCGGGTGCGCTACGGCGAGACCGTGCGCGACGCCCTGTTCCGTCACCTCGAGAACGACCTCGGGCCGATGGCCTTCCCGCTGCTTCCGCCCCAGCCGAACCCGTTCACGGTGGCCGAGTACTTCCCGATCCCCGGTGTCAGCCCCTTCTACGACGAGCGTCAGCACGCCGTGTCGCTCGCGTTCGTCGTGCCGGTGACGGGCACGTGCGAGCCGCGCCAGGATGCTCTCGAGGTCACCTGGATGACGCCGGAGGAGGCGGCATCCGACACGCTCTCGGCCGAGATGGAGGGCGGCCGCGGCACGCTCATCCGTCTGGCGCTCGCGAGCGTCGGCGCACTGCGCTGAGGCGCCCCCTAGGCTCGAAGGGTGAGAGAGCCGCTGCAGTTCCCTGAGGCCGCCGACGCGTGGCTCCCGTTCGTGACCGCCTTCGCCGCCGACCGCACCGCGGTCGTCTCCGACGTCGACTGGCGCCTCGTGCAGGATGCCTCGCTCGCACCGATCGAGCGGCTGGAGCTGTGGAACGAGGCGGACATCGCGCTCGGCGAGCTGCTCGGCGCCGCCTACCTGATCAGCGAGTCGCACCCGGACGCGGCCGTGCGCGAGGCCGCCGAGTCGGCCGCGCAGGAGGCCGAGGCGCTCGCCGCCGCCCGCCTGCTGAACCCGGACCTGTGGGCGGTGTTCGCCGCCGCGGATGCCGCGGCCCTCGACCCGCTCGAGCAGCGCCTGCTGTCCCACATCCGCCGCGACTTCCGCCGCGGCGGCGTCGACCTCGACGCCGAGACCCGCGAGCGGGTGCGCTCCCTCGTCGAACGTGACACCGCGCTGAGCCTGGCGTTCTCCCGCAACATCCGTGACGGCCGTCGTGAGATCCGCGTGCCCGCCGAGGGGCTCGCGGGTCTCCCGCAGGACTTCATCGACGCGCATCCGGTCGACGAGGACGGCCTCGTGACCCTCACGACCGAGTACACCGACCTCATGCCGGTGCGCGAGTACGCGCGGGTGCGCGAGACCCGCCTCGCCCTCGTCGCCGCCTACAACGACCTCGCCTGGCCCGACAACGAGTCGGTGCTCGCCGAGCTGCTCGAGGTGCGCGCCGAGCGCGCCCGCCTGCTCGGCTACGCCGACTGGGCCGAGTACGAGACCGAGACCCGCATGATCGGCTCGGGCGCCGCGATCCCGGCATTCCTCGAGCGCCTCGACATCGCGAGCGACCTCGCTTCGTCCGCCGAGTACGACCGCGTGCTCGCGCGCCTGCGGCAGGACGCCCCCGACGTCGACGAGGTCACGATCGCCGACTTCTGGTACGTGCTGGGCGCGATCAAGCGCGAGGAGTACGACGTCGACGCGCAGCTGGTGCGCTCCTACTTCCCGTTCGAGCGGGTGCGCGACGGCATCCTCGACGTCACCGGGCGCCTGCTCGACATCGAGTACGTGCCGGTCGCGGCGCCCACGTGGCATCCGGATGTCGCGTCCTACGACGTCGTGCGCGGCGGCACGGCGCTCGGACGCATCCATCTCGACCTGCACCCGCGCCCCGGCAAGTACAGCCACGCCGCCTGCTTCCCGCTCGTGCCGGGCATCGCGGGGCGGCAGCTGCCCGAGGCGGTGCTGCTGTGCAACTTCTCGCGCGGGCTGCTCGAACACGACGAGGTCGTCACGTTCTTCCATGAGTTCGGCCACCTGGTGCACGACATCCTCGCGGGCGGGCAGCGCTGGGCGCGGTTCACGGGCATCCAGACCGAGTGGGACTTCGTCGAGGCGCCGAGCCAGCTGCTCGAGGAGTGGGCGTGGGATGCGGGCGTGCTCGGGTCGTTCGCGGCGAACGCGGCCGGCGAGCCCATTCCCGCCGATCTCGTCGCCCGCATGCGCACCGCCGACGCGTTCGGCCGCGCGCTCGAGGTGCGCCGCCAGCTCGGTCACGCGACGGTCTCGTACCGACTGCACGTCGACCGGCCGGGCGACCTGCAGGGCGCGACCGAGCGGCTCTACGCCTCGACGAGCCCGGTGCAGCCGCTGCGCGGTGTGCATCCCTATGCCGGGTTCGGCCACCTCACGGGGTACGGCGCCTGCTACTACACGTATCAGTGGAGCCTCGTCATCGCCCGCGATCTGCTGTCGGCGTTCGACGGCGATCTGATGAACCCGGATGCCGCGGCCCGCTACCGCACCGAGGTGCTCGAGCGCGGCGGCACCCGCGACGCGCGCGAGCTCGTCGAGGCGTTCCTCGGCCGGCCGTTCGCGTTCGACGCCTATCGGGCGTGGCTCGCGGGCGAATGACGGGCACACCGCGCCCCGACGCCCCGACCGGGGTCATGCGCGCTGTGCTGCGCGTCGGGCCGAGCGGTGGCGCACACCGCGTGGCGCTCCGGGTCGCGGTCAGCCTCGCCGCCCCGCTCGTCGTGCTGTGGGCGCTCGGACGCCTCGACCTCAGCATCTACGCCACCTTCGGCACGTTCGCCTCGCTCTACGGCCGCTTCGACCGCTACGGCGACCGGCTGCGCATGCAGCTGGCGGCGGGCATCCAGATCATCGTGACGATGACGATCGGCACCGCACTGTCGGCCGCGGGCGTCGACGACGTCGTGCGCGTGATCGTGGTCGCGGTCTTGGCTGCGCTCGTGACGGTGCTGGCCCACCGCGCCCGCTGGCATCCGCCGGGCGCCCTGTTCACGGTGTTCGCGGGCGGCGCGGCGGCCAGCATCCCCGCGACGTTCGCGACTCTCGCCGAGCCTGCGATCATCGGTGGCGCGGCCGTCGCCTGGACGCTGCTCGTGACCGGTGCCCTCGCGGCGTGGGGCACGCTGCGGCGCGGCGCCGCCCCGCGCTCCGCACGGCCCGCGCCGCCGTCCTACCGGTCCGCCTGGGAGCTCGGCGCCACGGCCGGCATCGGCACCCTGCTCGCCGGCCTCACGGGTCTCGCCCTCCTCGGCACTCACTGGTACTGGGCGATGGTCGCGGCGGTGGCAGCCCTCGGTGGCGCGCACCTGAACGCGCGGGTCGCCCGTGGCATCCAGCGACTCGTCGGCACGCTCGTCGGCGTCGTGCTCGCCGCAGGACTGCTCGCATTGCACCTGCCACCGCTCGCCACGATCGCCGTCGCCGTCGTCTGCCAGGTCGGGGCCGAGCTGTTCGTCGGCCGCAACTACGGCATCACGATGGTGTTCGTCACCCCGCTCGCGCTGTCGATGGTCGAGCTGGCCGCCCCGACCTCGCCGCAGGAGCTGCTCGTCGACCGGGTGCTCGACACGCTCATCGGCGTGGTGATCGGCACGATCGTGGCCGTCGTGTGGGCGCAGCTGCGCTCGCGCCGGCCGGCGGGCTGAGGGTCTGTCCGCCCCGTGCGCTGACTGCGCCTGCGCAGGCGCGCGCTCACCGTGACCCCGCGGATGGCGCCCGGGCCCTGGGGTCTAGGCTGCCGACGTCTCCCGCGCGATCGCCGCGACGAACGCGTCGATGTCGTGCTCGCTGGTGTCGAAGGAGCACATCCAGCGCACCTCGCGGCGCGACGCATCCCAGTCGTAGAAACGGAACGACGTGCGCAGCCGGTCGGCGACGCCCTCGGGAAGCACCGCGAACAGGCCGTTGGCCTGCGTCGGCTGCGTGAACGAGACGCCCGAGATGGACCCGTCGGCAAGCCCCGCCTCGACCCCGGCGCGCAGGCGCTCGGCCATCGCGTTCGCGTGGCGGGCGTTGCGCTGCCACAGGTCGCCGTCGTAGAGGGCCAGCAGCTGCGCCGAGACGAAGCGCATCTTCGAGGCGAGCTGCATGTTGAGCTTGCGGAGGTACGGCAGACCCTCGGATGCCGCGGCATCCAGCACCACCACGGCCTCCGCCGCGAGCGCCCCGTTCTTGGTGCCGCCGAGGCTCAGCACGTCGACGCCGACGTCGCGGGTGAACGCGGCGAGCGGCAGGTCGAGGGCGGCGGCCGCGTTGGAGATGCGTGCGCCGTCGAGGTGCAGGCGCATGCCGTGGCCGTGCGTGTGGTCGGCGAGCGCCCGGATCTCGTCGGGCGTGTAGAGCGTGCCGAGTTCGGTCGACTGGGTGATCGAGACGACGAGCGGCTGCGCGCGGTGCTCGTCGCCCCAGCCCCAGGCCTCGCGGTCCACGAGCTCGGGGGTGAGCTTGCCGTCGTCGGTGGGCACGGAGAGGATCTTGATGCCGGCGACCTTCTCGGGCGCCCCGCCCTCGTCGACGTTGATGTGCGCTGTCGACGCCGCGATCACCGCGCCCCACCGCGGCAGCATCGACTGCAGGCCGGTCACGTTCGCGCCGGTGCCGTTGAACACCGGGAACGCCGCGGCATCCGCCCCGAAGTGCCCCCGCACGACGTGCTGGAGGCGCTCGGTGTAGGCGTCCTCGCCGTAGGAGATCTGATGCCCGCCGTTCGCCGCGGCGAGGGCGGCGAGCACCTCGGGGTGCACACCGGAGTAGTTGTCGGAGGCGAATCCGCGCACGGCGGCGTCATGCAGGGTGTCCATGGTCACTCCAGCCTAGAAGCGCGGGCGCGCTCAGTCGGTGCCGCGGATGCCGCGGGTCGACGCGATCACGGTGCGCATCTTCTTCTCGAGCGCCTCGTAGAACATCGACAACGGGAACTCGTCGTCGAGCACCGCGTCGGTGTAGCCCGAGGGCGCCCCGGCGAGCACGTCGCGATCGAGGCCTGCGGCCCAGCGCGATGCGGGGTGAGGGGTGACGACCGACGCGACGAGGTCGTAGGCGGCGAGCCAGTGCGCGACCTTCGGGCGGTCGATCGAGCGCCAGTAGAGCTCGTCGATCGCCTCGCCGAGGGCGACGACCGCGTCGGGCACGCCGTCCCAGTCGAAGGTCAGCGCGGTGTCGGTCCAGTGCAGCACGCCGCGCTGGTGCAGCCAGGCGAACAGCAGCTGGCCGCCGAGCCCGTCGTAGTTGCGTACGCGGGTGCCGGTGATCGCGAAGCGGAAGATGCGGTCGAAGATCACCGCGTACTGCACGAGCGGCGCGTGCTCGAGGATGGCGCGGGCCGCGGCATCCAGCTCGTCTCCGTCGTCGATGCGGGCCGACAGTGCGCGCTCGAGGGCGACCGCCTCACGGAAGGCGGTGAGGTCGCAGCGCAGCTCCTCGAGCGAGTAGAGGAAGTAGGGCATGCGCTGCTTGATCATGAACGGGTCGAACGGCAGGTCGCCGCGCATGTGGGTGCGGTCGTGGATGAGATCCCACATGACGAACGTCTGCTCGGCGAGGGCCTGGTCGGCGACCAGGGCGGCGGCGCCCGCGGGGAGGTCGAGCTTGGTGATCTCGGATGCCGCGGCCACCACCCGCCGGAAGCGGGCCGCCTCACGGTCCTGGAAGATCGCGCCCCACGTGAACGTCGGGATCTCCCGCATCGCGACCGTCTCGGGGAAGAGCACGGCCGAGTCGGTGTCGTAGCCGGGCGTGAAGTCGAGCAGCCGCAGCGACAGGAACAGTCGGTTCGTGTAGGTCTGCTCGAGGCGGTCGACGAACTCGGGCCAGATGACCTCGCACACGAGCGCCTCGAGGTGGCGGGCACGGGAGCCGTTCTGGGTGTACATCGGGAAGACGACGAGGTGACGCAGGCCATCGACCCGGTGCCGCTGCGGCTGGAACGCGACGAGCGCGTCGAGGAAATCGGGCACGCCCAGGCCGTCGTCGCTCCAGCGGGCGAGGTCGACGACGAGCGCGTCGAGATAGGCGGCGTCGTGGGGGAAGCGCGGCGCGAGCGCGTGCACGGCGGCGATGACCTCGCGCACGTGCGCACGGGCCGTCTCGAGATCGGATGCCGCGGCCACCGCGCCGTCGGCGCCCTGCAGCTGCTGCAGCGCGGTCGCCGCGTCCTTCAGGGCGAGCCACGCCGGGTCGCGCTCGACGCCGTGGGCGAGAGCGGGATCGATCGCGATGTCGGGGGTGATCGCGGTGACGGACATGAGGCCTCCGATCGGCGCACGGGGGAGAAACAGGGATCTGATTCCATGCTAAAGGAATACTTACGGCAATTTGCGCTTCATGCCGGAAATCTTCCGATGGACCGACATGCCGCTGGTAGTCTCGCGACATGGCCGACGCCGCGACATCCGCCCCCGACGACTCGCCCGTTCCCGTCGAGGACGCGACCGACCTCGAGATCGTGCGCGCTGTGCTCGCCGACGGACGCGTCACCCTCGCACAGCTCGGCGAGCGGGTGGGCCTGTCGGTCTCCGCCGTGCAGTCGCGGCTGCGCAAGCTCGAGACCCGCGGGGTCATCACCGGCTACCGCGCCGTCGTCGACCCCGAGGCCGTCGGCAAGCCGCTCGCCGCCCTCGTCGAGATCACCCCGCTCGACCCCGGACAGCCCGACGACGCCCCCGAGAGGCTCGCGCACATCGCCGAGATCGAGGCCTGCCACTCGATCGCCGGCGACGCGAGCTACATCCTCTTCGTGCGCGTCGCGACGCCCCGCGACCTCGAGACGCTGATCCGCGACATCCGTCAGACGGCCGGCGTCTCGACCCGCACGACCGTCGTGCTGCAGACGTTCTTCGAGAACCGCCCGCTCGCCGTCTGACGGCGGCGGGCTCTGCCGCGCCGCCGTGCGGGCTCGGCCCGCCGCCGCACAACGTCGGAACCTTCTGCGGACGCGCCGTGATGCGGCATCCACTCATGGTGTGTCGGTGAAACGTTCCGACATTGTGCGGGTGGAGGGCAGGCAGACGGGCCGAGTGGGTGGATGCCCCGGCACCCGGCACCCGGCACCCGGCACCTTTGCCGCGCAAAGTCGGAACTTTGTGCGGACGCGCCGTGCTGCGGCATCCACTCACGGTGTGTCGGCGAGAATCTCCGACATTGTGCGGGTGTGAGGGCGACCGGGGGTGCGTCGCGGATGCCGCGGCCCCCGGGCACCTGTCACGACACCAGCGTCAGCACCTCGTCGTAGGCGGCGAAGGCCTCGGCCACCTCGTCGTCGGTGACGATGCAGGGCGGCACCACGTGGATGCGGTTGTCCTGCACGAACGGCAGCAGCCCGCGGGCGAGCAGCTCCTTCTTGATCGCGCCCATCGTGGCCGCCGGCAGCGGCTCCCGGGTGGCGCGGTGGGCGACGAGCTCCATCGCCCAGAAGACGCCGGTGCCGCGCACCTCGCCGATCGCGGCGTGCTTCTCCGCGAGTTCCGCCAGGCGGGGTGCGATCGAGTCCTCCCCGATGCGGCGCGCATTCTCGACGATGCCCTCGGCCTTCATCGCATCGATCGTCGCGACCGCGGCCGCCGTCGCGAGCGGATGTCCCGAATAGGTGAGTCCGCCCGGGAAGACCCGCTCGTCGAACTGCGACGCGATCGCGTCGGAGATGATGACGCCGCCGAGCGGCACGTACCCCGAGTTCACGCCCTTCGCGAAGGTGATGAGGTCGGGGCGCACATCGAAGTCCTCGAAGGCGAACCAGCGCCCGGTGCGACCGAACCCGGCCATCACCTCGTCGAGGATCAGCACGATGTCGTAGCGGTCGCAGATCTCCCGCACCCCCGCGAGGTAGCCGGGCGGAGGCACCATGACGCCCGCGGTGCCCGGGATCGACTCCAGCAGGATCGCCGCGACCGTGGACGGGCCCTCCGCCTGGATGACGCGCTCGAGGTGGTGCAGCGCCCGGGCCGACTCCTCCTCGGGGGTCGTGGCCCAGAACTCGCTGCGGTAGAGATACGGGCCGAACACGTGCACGTGTCCGCGGGCAAACTCGTTCGGGATGCGGCGCCAGTCACCCGTCGCGACGATCGCCGCCCCGGTGTTGCCGTGATACGAGCGGTAGCGCGAGATGACCTTGTCGCGCCCGGTGACCAGCCGCGCCATGCGGATGGCGTTCTCGTTCGCGTCGGCGCCGCCGTTGGTGAAGAACACCTTCTCGAAGCCGTCGGGCGCGAGACCCGCGATGCGCTCGGCCGCCTGCCCGCGGGTGAGGTTCGCCGTCGACGGAGCGATGGTCGTCAGCAGCTCCGCCTGGGCGACGATGCCCGCGACGACGGCCGGATGCTGGTGGCCGATGTTCACGTTGACGAGTTGGCTCGAGAAGTCGAGGTAGGTGCGACCCGAGTGGTCCCACACGCGGGTGCCGGCGCCGCCGGCGATGACGAGGGGCGTGAGGGATCCCTGCGCCGACCACGAGTGGAAGACGTGGGCACGGTCGAGTTCGCTCGTGAGGGTGTCGAGGGTGGGGTCGCTGCTCATGGGGTGCTTTCGTGTCTGGTTCGGTGATGCGGGGGCCCGGGCGGACAACGACCCGGGCCCCCGCGCGGCGGCTTAGTTGCCGCCCTCCTTGAGGGTGACCGTGAGGGGAGTGAAGCCACTGCCCGTCACGTCCACGCCCTCGGCCTTCAATTCGTCCAGCGCCTTCTGCACGTACTCGTTCGAGTACGCCGTCGACGGCGGATCCTTCGTGATGATCGTCGAGCCGGTCTCGTTCTTCGTGTTGAGGGCGATGCCGACCGTCTGGTCCCACTGGTTCTTGTTGATGATGCCGATTCCGCTCGTCGAGGGCCAGATCAGCTTGTTGACCTCGTTGGTCATCCACAGCTGGTGGCTGGTGCCGAGGGTGGACCCGGCCTGGGTCACGATGTCCGCCGCCTGCTGCGGGTTGTCGCGGGCGTAGATCCATCCCTCGATCGACGCCTTGATGAACTTCACCGCGGTGTCGGCGTACGCCGGGTCGCTCGAGAGCTTCGCGGTGTCGGCCCAGATGGCGTCCTGCAGCATCGCGGTGCCGTAGTCGTTCCAGTTGATGACGTTCAGGTCGCTCGGCTGGTACAGCTTGCCGGTGGCGGGGTTGATCGTCTCGAGCACCTGCGCGTACTCGTTGTACGTCATGGCCTGTGCCGCGTCGATGTCACCGGACAGGAATCCGTTCATGTCGAACGCCTGCTGCACGAGGGTGATGTCCTTCGTGGTGTCGATTCCGGCCTTCTGCATGCCGGCGAACAGCTCCCACTCGTTGCCGTAGCCCCAGCTGCCGACCTTCTTGCCCTTGAGGTCCGCGGGCGTGGTGATGCCCTTGTCCTTGAAGGAGATCTGCGTGGTGCCCGAGCGCTCGAAGATCTGCGCGATGTCGGTGACGTTCGTGCCCTTCTCGATCGAGCCGAGCACCTTCGGCACCCAGGAGATCGCGAAGTCGGCGTCGCCGGAGGCGAGCACGTCGATCGGCACCGTGTCGGTGCCGGCCTCCTTGATCGTGACGTCGAGGCCTTCCTTCTCGTAGAACCCCTGGGCGACGGCGGCGTAGTACCCCGCGAACTGCGCCTGCGGAACCCACTGCAGCTGCAGGGTCACGGGGGTGAGTCCCGCGCTGCTGCTCGACGACGGGGTCGACGACGTGGAACACGCGCTCAGCGTGATCGCCGCGACGACGCCGGCGGCGCCGAGCGCCAGCATCCTTCGTGTGCTGTGCTTCATGGTGCTTCTCCTCTCGGTGGTGCATCGGTGGTGCTTCGGGTGTCCGTCGCGTGCTGCACGACGAAGAGGGACGGATGCCGCGGCCCGGGGCCGCGTCATCCGGTGGGTCTCAGGCGCGCCAGCGCGAGGGTCTCGAGCAGGGCGGTGGCGCAGTAGAACACGAGTCCGGTGACGATCGCCCCGAGCACGAACGCCCACGCCAGCGCGTAGTTGCTCGACGAGACCGCCGAGGTGATCGCCTTGCCGAGCCCTGAGACGGGCCCGCCGAAGTACTCGGCGACGAGGGCCGAGATCACCGCGAGCGACGAGGCGATGCGCACACCCGTGAACAGGAACGGAACCGCACCCGGCACCGTCACGGTGCGTGCCGTCTGCCAGCGCCCCGCCGCGTAGGAGCGCAGCAGGTCACGGTGCAGCGGGTCGACGGTGCGCAGCCCCCGCAGGGTGTTGACGTAGACGGGCACGAGCACGGCGATCGCCGCGATCATCTGGCGGCCGGTCTCGACGCTCGCCCCGAACATCGCGTAGAACACCGGCGCGAGAGCGACGATCGGGATGACCGACAGCGCCGTCACGACCGGGGCGCTCAGCTCGTCGAGCGGGCGCCACGCCGCGGCGAGCACCGCCAGCACGACTGCGACGAGCGTGCCGACGACGAGGCCCACGAATGCGTTCGCGGCCGTGCCGAGACTCGCCTGCACGATGACGCCCGCGCTCGCCGCGAACTGGCCCGCGATCGTGAACGGTGCCGGCAGAGCCGAGCCTTTCGCAGGGAACGCCGTCACCAGCAGCTGCCAGACGAGCACCACGGCGATCCCGAAGACGATCGGGGCGAGCACGGTGCGCAGGCGCGGGGCGGTCATCGGTTCTCGACGCCCTTCGCCCCCGCCGAGGGGGACCCGTGCAGGGCCTCGCGCACCGCGCTGACGCGCTCGAAGAACGCCTCGTCCTCGCGCAGCTCCTCGGTGCGCTCACCGCGCAGATCCATCGTCAGGATCTCGCGGATGCGGCCTGGCCGCGGCGACATCACCACGACCCGGTCCGAGAGGAACACCGCCTCGGGGATCGAGTGGGTCACGAACACGACCGCGGCGCCCGTCTCCGCGCAGATGCGGGCGAGCTCGGTCTGCATGGTCTCGCGGGTCATCTCGTCGAGCGCACCGAACGGCTCGTCCATGAGCAGCAGCCGCGGCTTCTCGGCGAACGCGCGCGCGATCGCGACGCGCTGCTGCATCCCGCCCGAGAGCTGGTCGGGGTGCCGGTCGGCGAAGTCGCCGAGGCCCACCAGCTCGATCAGCTCGTCGGCGCGCGCGCGGCGCTCGGCGCGCGGCATCCCGTGCAGCTCCATCGGCAGCTCGATGTTGCCCCGCACCGTGCGCCACGGCAGCAGCGCGGCCTTCTGGAACGCGATGCCGTAGTCCTGGTCGAGGCGTGCCCGCGGCGCCGTCTTGCCGAACACCGTCAGCTCGCCCGCGGTCGGGGTGTCGAGGTCGGCGATCAGACGCATGAGCGTCGACTTGCCGCATCCGCTCGGACCGATCAGCGAGACGAACTCGCCGGCCGCCACCTCGAGGTCGATGCCCGAGAGGGCGTCGACCGTGCGTCCGCGTCCGGTGCGGAAGGTCTTGTCGACCCCGCGCACGTGCACCGCGATCTCGGTCATGCTGACACCTCGTTTCGTCGGTAGCGCCGCAGCGCCAGGGAGAGGAGGGCGACCAGGCCCGCGGCGGCGAGGCCCATCAGCACGGCGCCGAAGATCGGTGACCACTGCTTGGCCGGGTCGGCGCTGCCCGATGCCGCGAACTCGACGATCGCGCGGCCGATGCCGCCGCGCAGTCCGATCGACACCTCGGCGACGATGGTGCCCACCACCGCATTGACCGCGGCCAGACGCAGGGCCGGGAGGAGGAACGGGATGCTGGCGGGCACCCGCACCGCGAGGAACGTGCGCCACCACCCCACCCCGTAGGCACGCATCAGGTCGAGGTGCTCGGCGGTCGGCGACCCGAAGCCGCGCAGCGCCCCGATCGACACGGGGAAGAAGGCGAGGTAGCTCGCGATGAGCGCGACCGACATCCAGTCCTGCCACTCGAATCCGCCGGTGGAGAGCTGCGTGCCGATGCGTCGCACGAGCGGTGCGAGCGCGATGAGCGGAACGGTCTGGCTGAGCACGACCCACGGCAGGAGCGCCGACTGCGCGGTGCGGAAGCGCTGCATGACGATCGCGATCGCGATGCCGACCACGACACCCACGAGCCATCCGACGACGGCGATGCCGAAGCTGAACGACGCCGCCTGCAGCGTCGCGAGCCACAGAGCGGGCGAACCGGCAGCCCGCGTGACCGGCGACAGGGCCCGGTCGAGCATCGCGCCCAGGTGAGGCATCGCCAGGTCGGAGGCGCGCGGCAGCACCGTGATCCCCGCGATCACCACGCCGGTGTCGGGGGCGAGGGCCTTGTAGACCTCCCATGCGACGCCCACGAGCACCACCCCGGCGATGCCGAGGAGGATCGGGCGCAGGCGGCGCATCATCGCTTCGCGGTCACCTGGTCGGCGAGGGCGGGGATGACGGTCTCGCCGTACACCCGCATCGTCTCCTCCTTGTTGTCGTGCTGGAGGTAGCCCGCGAACTGCGTCACCCCGATGGCCCGCAGCTGCTCGAGCTTGGCGATGTGGTCCTCCGCGGTGCCGAGCAGGCAGAAACGGTCGACGATCTCGTCGGGCACGAAGTCGACGTGGTCGTTGTGCGCGCGGCCGTGCGAGTTGTAGTCGTAGCCTGTGCGTCCGGCGATGTAGTCCGTGAGCGCCGCCGGAACGTCGCCCGCAGTGCCGTACTTCGAGACGATGTCGGCGACGTGGTTGCCCACCATTCCGCCGAACCAGCGGCACTGATCGCGCATGTGCTCCCAGTCGTCGCCGATGTACATCGGCGCCGCGACGCAGAAGGCGATCGACTCGGGGTCGCGGCCGGCGGCGGCCGCGGCATCCTTCACGACCTTGATCATCCAGGCCGCGATGTCGACGTCCGCCAGCTGCAGGATGAAGCCGTCGCCCACCTCGCCGGTGAGCTTCAGCGCCATCGGGCCGTAGGCCGCGACCCAGACGTCGAGCTCCGAGCCGCGACTCCAGGGGAACTGCAGGGTGGCGCCCCTGTACTCGACCGGGCGGGAGTTCGCGAGCTCGCGGATCACGTGGATCGACTCGCGCAGCTCCGACATGGTCACCGGCTTGCCGTTCGTGACCCGCACCGCCGAGTCGCCGCGGCCGATGCCGCAGATCGTGCGGTTGCCGTACATCTCGTTCAGGGTCGCGAACACGCTCGCGGTGACGGTCCAGTCGCGGGTGGCGGGGTTGGTGACGAACGGGCCGACGACGATGCGCTTGGTCGCGTTCAGGATCGCCGAGTGGATGACGTACGGCTCCTGCCAGAGCAGGTGCGAGTCGAAGGTCCACAGGTGGGAGAAGCCGTGCGCCTCGGCGAGCTGTGCGAGCTGCACCGTGCGGGCGGCGGGCGGGTTGGTCTGCAGGACGACGCCGAAATCCATGTGCCGCCCCCTCAGACCAGGTACTGGCTCAGGCCGCGCTTGATGTAGCGCCCGTCGCCCTTGCTGCCGAGGTAGGAGCCGCCGTCGACGACGACCTTGCCGCGGGAGACGACCGTGTCGACGTGTCCGTCGATCTCGAACCCCTCCCAGGCCGAGTAGTCCATGTTCATGTGGTGGGTCTTCCCCACCCCGATCGAGGTGTGGCCGTTCGGGTCGTAGACCACGACGTCGCCGTCGGCGCCGGGCTGGATGACGCCCTTCTTGCCGTACATGCCGAACATGCGCGCCGGTGTGGTGCTGGTGAGCTCGACCCAGCGGGGGAGGGTGATCTGACCCGACACGACCCCCTGGTACATGAGGTCCATGCGGTGCTCGACCGATCCGATCCCGTTGGGGATCTTCGCGAAGTTGCCGATGCCCATGTCCTTCTGGTCCTTCATGCAGAACGGGCAGTGGTCGGTCGAGACCATCTGGATGTCGTTCGTGCGCAGGCTCTGCCACATGTGGTGCTGGTGACCCTCGTGCTTCGAGCGCAGCGGAGTCGAGCACACCCACTTCGCGCCCTCGAAGTCGCCCCACTCCTCGCTGACGGCGCCGAGCTGGTCCTCGAGCGAGAGGTAGAGGTACTGCGGGCAGGTCTCGCCGAACACGTTGAGGCCGCGGTCGCGGGCGGCGGCGATCTGCTCGACGGCCTGCTTCGCGCTCACGTGCACGACGTAGAGCGGCGCACCGGTCAGGTCGGCGATCATGATCGCGCGGTGGGTGGCCTCCTCCTCGGCCTGCCACGGCCGGCTGATGCCGTGGTAGTACGGGCTGGTCTTCCCGGCCTCGAGCGCCTGCTGCACGAGCACGTCGATGATCGCGCCGTTCTCGGCGTGCATCATCATCATCGCGCCGTTGTCGGCGCCCTTCTGGAACGCCCGCAGGATCTGCCCGTCGTCCGAGAGGAAGACGCCCTTGTAGGCCATGAAGAGCTTGAAGGATGTCACGCCCTCGGCGATCAGCTCGTCCATCGCGGTCAGCGACGAGTCCTGCACGTCGGAGAGGATCTGGTGGAACCCGTAGTCGATCGCGCAGTTGCCGGCGGCCTTCTCGTGCCACGCGTGGTACTGCTCGAGGATGTTCTGCTCGGGGTACTGCACGACGAAGTCGACGATGCTCGTCGTGCCGCCGATCGCGGCGGCACGGGTGCCGGTCTCGAAGGTGTCGCTGGCGAAGGTGCCGCCGAAGGGCATCTCCATGTGGGTGTGGGCGTCGATGCCGCCGGGGATGACGTACTTGCCGGTCGCGTCGACGACGGTGTCGACCGAGCGGGCGAGGTCGTGCCCGAGCAGTGTCGAGCCGGGCGCGAGCACCGCGACGATGGTCTCGCCGTCGATGAGCACGTCGGCGTCGCCCGTGCCGGTCGCGTTGACGACGGTGCCGCCGGTGATGAGGGTCGTGGCCATGGGTCGCTCCTGTCGAATCGGATGCCGCTGCGCGCCGGTCGGGCTCAGGGAGCCGTGATCTCGTCGTAGGTGTCGGGGCGGCGGTCGCGGAAGAACTGCCAGTCGTCGCGCATCTCCTGCACGAGGTCCATGTCGAGGTCGCGGATGAGGATCTCCTCGGACTCGCCCGAGCCGAGCGCGCCGACGTAGTTGCCGCGCGGGTCGACGATCTGGCTGGTGCCGTAGAAGGTGACCGCCTCGTCGCCGTACTCGTTGTCCTCGCGGCCGACGCGGTTGGGGGCGAGGACGAAGTAGCCGTTCGCGACCGCCGCGGCGGGCTGCTCGATCTCCCAGAGGCGGTTCGAGAGGCCGGGCTTGGTGGCGTTGGGGTTGAAGGCGAGGTGGGCACCGTTGAGGCCGAGCTCGCGCCAGCCCTCGGGGAAGTGCCGGTCGTAGCAGATCACCACGCCGACCTTGCCGACGGCGGTGTCGAAGACCGGGTAGCCGAGGTTGCCCGGACGGAAGTAGAACTTCTCCCAGAACTTCTCGACGTGGGGGATGTGGTTCTTGCGGTACTTGCCGACGATGGTGCCGTCGGCGTCGACGACGACGGCGGTGTTGTAGTAGACGCCGGTCTGCTCCTCCTCGTAGATCGGGAGGATCATGACCATGCTCAGCTCCTTGGCGAGCGCGGCGAAGCGCTGCACGATGGGGCCGTCGGCGGGCTCCGCGTACCGGTAGTACTTCTTGTCCTGCGTGATGCCGAAGTAGGGGCCGTAGAAGAGCTCTTGGAAGCAGATGACCTGCGCTCCCTGGGCCGCGGCATCCCGGGCGAACTGCTCGTGCTTGTCGAGCATCGATGCCTTGTCGCCCGTCCAGGTGGTCTGCGTGATGGCCGCGCGTACCGTCGTCATGTTCGCCTCCGTCGACGTCTGTGCACCCGCGCAGCGATCACCGCTGACGGGGTGCGACGGACGCGCCGGCGGGGTCATCCCGTTCTGTTACTGTTCTGCTTGAACATTTCTCTTCGGTTTCCCGCTGTGACGCATCCGTAAATCTCGTGCGCCGGGAAGGACATCGGATGCCGCGCCTCGCCGCCCTCGCGAACCTCGCCGAGCGCACGCCGCGCGCGATCGCCGCAGAGATCGCCCGCCTGGTCACGGAGGGTGCTCTCGCCCCGGGCGAGCGGCTGCCGACGGTGCGCGAGGTGGCATCGGATCTCGGAGTGTCGGCCGGCACGGTGAGCGCCGCATGGCACGCGCTCTCGGGTGCCGGGGTCATCGTCTCGCGCGGGCGGGCGGGCTCGTTCGTGCGGGTCGATCGCGCCGGCTGGCTGAGCCCCCGGGTGCAGGATCTCGCCGCTGCGCCCCTCGAGACGCGGCTCGACCTCTCGCTCGGCACGCCCGATCCCGCCCTGCTGCCGCCGCTCGAGGCGGCGTTCTCGCGGGTGTCGCCCCGAGCCGACACCGGCCGCTACCACGACCTGCCGGTGCTGCCCGAGCTCGGTGCCCTCTTCGCCGAGACCTGGCCGTCGCCCGCCGAGACGATCACCGTCGTCGATGGGGCGCTGGACGGCATCGCCCGCACCCTCGAGCAGGTCGTGCGCTTCGGGGACCGGGTCGCCGTCGAGTCGCCCGGGTTCCCGTACTTCTTCGATCTGCTCGAGGCGCTGGGCGCCGAGGCGGTCCCTCTCGAGCTCGATGCCCTGGGCGTCGCGCCGGCGTCGCTGCAGCGCGCACTCGTGCGGCGACCGAGCGCGGTCATCCTGCAGCCACGGGCCCAGAACCCCACCGGCGCGTCGATGGACGCCGAACGTGCCCGCGCGCTCGCGCGCGTGATGCGCGCCGCTCCCGGCGGCGACCGCGTCGTCGTGATCGAGGACGACCACTCCGGTCTCATCTGCTCGGCGCCCGATGTGACCCTCGCCCGGTGGATCCCGGGTCAGGTCGTGCACGTGCGCAGCTTCTCGAAATCGCACGGGCCCGACCTGCGCATCGCCGCGCTCGGCGGGCCGGCGCACATCGTCGAGCGGGTGGTCTCGCGACGCATGCTCGGCCCGGGGTGGACGTCGCGGCTGCTGCAGACGGTGCTGCTCGGCCTCCTCACCGACGACGGCGCCGTCGCGCGGGTGCGCACTGCCCGTCTCGTCTACCGCGACCGGGTCGACCGCCTCGCGATCGCGCTGCGCAAACGCGGCATCGACGTCGGCGACCCCGACGGAATCAACCTCTGGCTCCCCGTCGTCTCCGAGCGCGCGGCCCTCGTGAGGCTGGCCGCCGCGGGCATCGCGGTGGCGGCCGGGTCGCCGTTCGTGATGGGCGAGCCGCCCGAGGCGCACGTGCGGGTGACGGCCGGGCTCGCGGCATCCAATGTGCTCGGCATCGCCGACGCGCTCGCTGACGCGGCCGTCGCCCCGCCGCTCACCTGACCGGCGCGCGGCCCGGCGGCTCCCACCCCACCCGCCGCGCGCCCGTCGGTGGTTCCCATCCCACCCGCCGCGCGCACCGTCGGAACTTTTGGCCGCCACGCCGTGCTGTGGCATCCGCCTGCGGCGTGTCAGGCAGAAGTTCCGACAGTGCGCGGCGAGTCGGCGGGCGACGCGGAGGCGGGTGCGCTGCGACGAAAGTGGCCGCACCCGAATACACCCCGAGACGGATGCCGCGTCCGGCCGCCTCCCGTAGCGTGAGACGGTGTTCCGACCCCTGACCCGCCCGCAACTGGCGTTCGACCTCGTGCTCGCCGCGGGGTTCGTGCTGCTCCTGGTGCTGCCGGAGCTCACGCCGTACTGGTTCGGCACGGTCGGATTCGGGCCGGCGCAGCCCGTCGTCGGACTCGTCTTCGCTGCCGCCGTCGCCGCGCGCCGCTGGTCGCCGGCGCTCGCGCTGGGGCTCGCGTGGCTCGCCGCGATCGGACAGATGGTCGCCCTGCTGACCCCGCGCCCGAGCAATCTCGGCGCCCTGATCGTGCTGTATGCCGTCGCGGCGTACGGCTCCCGGCGGATGTCCCGTCTCGCCCTCGCCTCCGCCGTCGGCGGTGCGGCCATCGCGACCGCGTACCTGTCGATCTTCCAGGGCGTGTGGGGGCTGGCCGCCGCGACGAACCGCTTCTCGTTCCCGCTCGAGCGAGTCGTGATCGTCGGCTTCGTGTTCGCCTTGATCCTGTTCGCGCTGCTGCTGTCGTGGACGGCCGGA
The DNA here is from genome assembly GCF_001725695.1 of Microbacterium sp. SCN 71-21. Classification (NCBI taxonomy): domain Bacteria; kingdom Bacillati; phylum Actinomycetota; class Actinomycetes; order Micrococcales; family Microbacteriaceae; genus Microbacterium; species Microbacterium sp. SCN 71-21. The sequence goes on along the minus strand of NZ_MEGA01000021.1, from coordinate 15,587 downwards.
GCCCTCGTGCGCTCGATCCGGGTCTCCCGCGAGACCCGGGAGGCCCAGCGCCGCGCCGAGGCGGAGGCGGCGGCCGAGCAGGAGCGGGTGCGCATCGCCCGCGACATGCACGACATCGTCGGCCACTCGCTGGCGGTGGTGATCGCCCAGGCCGACGGGGCGCGGTACGCCGCGGCATCCGACCCCGAGGCGACGACCGCGGCCCTCGCGACGATCGCGTCGACGGCCCGCGCCGCGCTCACCGACGTGCGCCTGCTGCTCGAGCAGCTGCGGCACAGCCAAGGCGCCGGCCCGCAGCCCGGACTCGCCGACCTCGATGCGCTGTTCGCGCAGGTGCACGGGGCGGGCGTCGACCTGCGGGTGGAGGTGCGTCCGCCGCTCGCCGATCCGCCGGCACCGCTGCAGCTGGCGGTCTACCGCATCGTGCAGGAGGCGCTCACGAACGCCCTGCGCCACGGCGACGGCGGCGCGGTGAGCGTGCGGGTCGCGTGGAGCGAGGAAGCCGTGTCGGTCGAGGTGCGCAACGGCGTGCGCCCGGGCGGTGAGCCGAGCGCCCCGGCGCCGGGCCACGGCATCATCGGCATGACCGAGCGTGCCCACCTCGTCGGCGGATCGCTCGGCGCGGCGCCCCGCGGCGACGAGTTCGTCGTCGTGGCGGTTCTCCCGCGGGGCCTCGCGTGATCCGGGTGGTGCTGGTCGACGACCAGGCGCTGTTCCGCGCGGGCATCCGCATGGTGCTCGACTCGCAGCCCGACATCGAGGTGGTCGGCGAGGCGGGCGACGGGCGCGAGGGCGTCGCAGTCGCGCGGGTGATGCGCCCCGACATCGTGCTGATGGACATCCGCATGCCCGTCCTCGACGGCATCGCCGCGACGGCGGAGCTACTGGGCGACGACGACCCGCCCCGCGTCGTCATGCTCACCACGTTCGACCTCGACGAGGCCGCCGCGCGCGCGATCCGGGAGGGCGCGAGCGGCTTCCTGCTGAAGGACGCCGAGCCCGAGTTCCTCCTCGCCGCGGTGCGCACGGTGCACGCGGGGTCTGCGGTGATCGCGGCATCCGCGACCCGCGAGCTGTTCGCATCGATGACGGATGCCGCACCCCGCCCCGCGCCCGCGGCCTTCGCCGCCCTCACCGAGCGCGAGCGGGAGATCTTCGCGCTCGCCGCGCGCGGGCTCTCCAACGCCGAGATCGCGACGGGAGAGTTCCTGTCGGAGGCCACGGTCAAGACCCACGTCAGCCGCATCCTCACGAAGCTCGGCCTGCGCGACCGCGTGCAGCTCGTCGTGTTCGCGTACGAGCACGGGCTCGCCTGACGCGCACCGGCACGCGGCGACGCGCGCCGCGCGAGGTCATCCTCCGGGATGACCCCGATGCGACCCGCGGGCGACGCGGCATCCGGGCGCGTCTTCGTAGCGTCGACGACATGGATGACTCGACCACCCCGCCCCCGCCCGCCGCGCGCGTCGCGCACCTCACCAAGACCTACGGCTCGACCGACAACCCGGTGCGCGCCCTCGACGACGTCTCGCTCTCGATCGGGCGCGGCGAGTTCACCGCGATCATGGGCCCGTCGGGGTCGGGAAAGTCCACGCTCATGCACGTGATGGCGGCGCTCGACGCTCCGACGTCGGGTCGGGTGTGGCTGGGGGAGACGGAGATCACCGGTCTCGGCGACACCGAGCTGACGCTGCTGCGCCGTCGTCGCATCGGCTTCGTCTTCCAGGCGTTCAACCTGGTGCCCACCCTCGACGTGCGCGGCAACATCGCCCTGCCGATCGAGCTCGACGGGCGTGCGCCGACCGCGCTCGAGCGGGCACGCATCGACGGGCTCGTCGAGTCGCTCGGGCTCGCGAATCGGCTCACCCATCGCCCGCACGAGCTCTCCGGCGGCCAGCAGCAGCGCGTCGCGATCGCCCGCGCCCTCGCCACCGCGCCCGACCTCGTGTTCGCGGACGAGCCGACCGGCAACCTCGACTCCCGTTCGGGCGCCGAGGTGCTGCGCCTGCTGCAGACCGCGTCGCGCGAGCACGGACAGTCGATCGCGATGGTCACCCACGACCCGATCGCCGCGAGTCACGCCGACCGCGTCGTACACCTCGCCGACGGTCGCGTCGTCGCCGACACCCGCGGCCAGAGCGCCGAGGAGATCTCGGCGTTCATGACGGCTCGCGAGCTGCGCGCCACTGAGGCCGCGTCATGACCGCGGTGACCGCCGTCGCCTCGCCGCCGCGCGTGCGGATCGGCGGGTTCTCGCTGCGCGAGCGCGGAACCGGCGCCACCGTGCTGATCGCCGCGGTCGCGACCGCGTTCGCCGTCGTGCTGCTGAGCGCGACCGCGTTCCTGTCGGCCTCGATCTCCGCCAACCCGCACGTCGGCGAGTCGCGCACGTTCGCGGTGGTCAGTGGCATCCTCACGAGCCTGCTCGTCGGGGTCGCCGTGTACGTCGCCTCGATCGTCACGGCGAACACGTTCGCGACGGTCGTCGCGGGCCGCGTACGCCAGATCGCCCTGTTGCGTCTGCTCGGCTCCACCGCCCGCTCCCAGCGCCGCGACGTCGCCCGCCTCGGACTCGTCGCGGGGATCGTCGGCGCCGTCGCGGGGCTCGTCGGCGGCACGGTGCTGTCGTTCGCCGGCGTGTGGGTGCTCGAGAATGCCTACGGCATCGCGGCGCCCGGGCTCGAACTGATCCGCCCGGTGCTCCTCGTGCCGGCGGCGGTGGTCGCGCTCACCACGTGGGCCGGCGCGTGGGCGGGCTCGCGTCGGGTGCTGCGGGTCACGCCGATGGCCGCGCTCGGACAGGCGGTCGAGGCATCCACTCAGGAGCTGTCGCGCTCGCACGGCCGCACGGTCGCCGCGCTCGTGCTCGGGGCGTCGGGTGTAGGCCTTCTCGCGCTCGGCGTCGTCGTGGGGCTCTCTTCGCCCTATGGCGTGCTCATCGCGTTCCCCGGCGGGCTCCTCTCATTCACCGCCCTCGCCCTGGGCGCGCACCTCGTGATGCCGCCGGTGCTGCGTCTGATCGGTCGCCTCTTCGGCCGGTCGGCCGTCGCCCGCCTCGCCGCAGAGAACGCGCTGCGGCATCCGGAGCGGTCCAGTCGTATGGCGATCGCGCTCGTGATGGGCGTCGCGCTCGTGATGATGTTCGCCGTCGCCGGCTCCAGCGCGATCGGCGTGCTCGTCGCCTCCGCCGGTGGTGAGGCGCCGCCGGAGATGACCGCGGGCTTCACCGGATTCACCACGGTCATGATGGCCCTCGTCGCCGTCTGCGGAGTGATCGCCGCGATCGGCGTCGTCGACCAGCTCGCGCTCGGTGTGCATCAGCGGCGCCGCGAGTTCGCGCTGCTGCGCGCCCTCGGGCTCTCGTCCCGGCAGGTGCGGCTGGTCGTGCTGCTCGAGGCGGTGCACCTCGTGCTCGCGTCGCTCGTCGTCGGCATCGTGCTCGGCACCGCGTACGGCTGGGCGGGGGCGCAGGCCGTGCTCGGGTCGGTCAAGCTGACGCCGGATGCCGCGGCCACCCTGGTCTGGCCGGTGATCCCGCCGATCCCGCTCATCGTGGTGATCGCGGCGACCGTGGTCGTCGCCCTGGTGGCGACGGTCGTGCCGACGCGCATCGCGACCCGCACGAGCCCGGTCGCCGCCCTCGCGCAGGACTGAGCGCGGCGCGCGCACGGCGCTCGGCGCGCGTCGAGTGGGGTCCTCCCCCGCCGCTCGGCGCCCCCACCTCGGCGCCCCCGCCTCGGGGACAGCTCCGCGACCCACTCCGCGCCCTCCGCGCGCCACTCCGCGCCCCCCGCGCGCATCGTCGGAACTTCTGGCCGCCACCCCGCGCCGCGGCATCCGTGCTCGGCGCGTCGGTCGGAAGTTCCGACGTTGTGCGGAGGGTGTGTTCGCCCGACGGGCGAACACCTCGGGGTCAGAGGGCGGGTCACACCCCGGGTCACACCCCGGGGTCGCACCGCGGGCTGATCCAGGGTCACACCGCGGGTCGGCGCGCGGTCAGGGCTGCGGGTCGTGCGCCCACGAGGGCGCGAGCGCACGGATGCGCGTCGCCCGCCACTGCCAGGTCGCCCACAGGCCGGGCCAGAGGGCGGGCGCCGCGCGTCCGCCGATGACGAGGCGCTCGCGCCAGAGCGTGCGGCGGGGATCCCCAGGTGCGGCCGAGATCGCCATCTGGTGGTCCCAGACATCGAGCGCCGCGAGCGGCCCGGTGAGCGGGGTGCCCGAGTCCCGCACGATGCGCACCTGACCGTCGGGGCCGTCGACGACGCGATCGGTGATCGCGATGAGCTGCCGCCCGATCGTGATGCCCGCGGCGACCAGGTCGACCGCGGCATCCGTCCCGGGCTCCCAGCGGGTCGGCAGCGGCTCGAGCGGCCGCATCTCGACGAGCGGTCCGTACAGCTCCGCCGCGGCGCGCGGCGAGTGCACGGCGCGCCAGGCGGCATCCGCATCGCAGTCGATCACGAACTTCAGCAGCACGCGCATGCGCCCAGTGTCACACGGGTGGCCGTCCGCGCGGGGCGGCATACGCTGGCAGGATGCCGTCCCCCGCCGATCAGTCCCGCTATCAGGTGCGTGTCGAGTGGGGGGTGGCGGGCCTCGCCCGCCTCGCGCCGGCCGATGTCGTGGTGGTGGTCGACGTACTGCGCCTGTCGACGACGGTGACGGATGCCGCGGCCCGCGGCGACTCCGCCGCGCTCACCGATCTCGCGGGGCAGTCGGGCGCACCGGTCGCGGTGGCTGCGGCGGCGAGCGGGGCGACGGTGTTCGCGGGGTCGCTGCGCAACCCCGGGGCGGTCGCACGCGCGGTGCTCCACGAGCAGCACCGTCGCGGGCAGCGCACCTCGATCGCGGTGATCGCCGCCGGAGAGCGCGACGGCGACGACGTGCGGTTCGCCGTGGAGGATCTCTTCGGCGCGGGGGCGGTTGTATCCGCTCTCGGCGATCTCGGTGTCGATCACACGTCGCCCGAGGCGGCCGCGGCGTGCGAGGCGTTCCGCGGGCTTCGACCGGCCCTGCGCCACCTGCTCACCGCGAGCGGCAGCGGCCAGGAGTTGATCGCGGGTGACGCGCGGGCCGACGTGCTCGCCGCCGCCGAGGTCGACGCGGTCGACGCGGTCGCGGTGCTGCGCGACGGCGTGTTCGTTCCGCGTGCCTGAGCGCGCGGCGACGTGTTCGTGCCGCTCGGCTGAGAGCGCGGCGACGTCAGCAACGCCCGCCCCGACCATCGGCGACGCCGCAGACTCCGCTCAGCGGGGCGTCATCGCGGCGCGCCGTTGTGCCGGCGTGATCTCACGCCGCGACCAGACCAGCACGAAGCGCGGGTCGAACCGGGGGGCGCATTTCGCGCACGACGTGGCGCGCACGGCGCGTCGGTGCCGGTAGACGGTGTGCCCGGCCGGGCAGACGCCGACCCACGGTGCGAGCTCTGTCGCGGTCTCGCCGCGGTGGGTCGTGCCGCCGACGTAGCCCAGGTCGTGGGCGATCGCCTTCCAGGCCGGCCCGTGCCCGGCGTCGACGCCCGCGAGGGCGTGCGCGACCTCGTGCAGCAGCGTCTGGTGGTTGGCGTCGTCGTCGAACCGTGCCGCGAGGTAGCGCGAGACGGTGATGCGCTTGCGCGTGTAGTCGCATTGGCCGGCCCGCAACTTCGCGGCATCGAACGCGAACGTCCATCCGTCGTCGAGGTGCAGCCGGATCAGGGCCTCGGCCCAGGTGCGCACGCGATGCAGTTCGGACATGATGGAAGACTAGAACAAAGGTACGACAGTCAGCCGGCGATGCTCGCGGCGGCGCCCGCGCGCATGCGGTCGAGCAGGTCGATGGCGAGCAGCGTCGAGGTGAGCTCCTCCTCGGATGCCCCGGCCTCCCGTCGCAGGAACAGGGTGGCTTTCACATCGGCGCGAGCCCCATCGAGCTCGCCGAGCTCGAGGCGCACCTTGGCGCGGTGCTGGTAGGCGAACGCGGCGATGCGGGCGAGGCCGAGCCCCTCCGCCTCCTCGGCGCACAGGGTGAGCTCCTGGTCGGCGGCGGCGAGCTGACCGCGGAACTGCTGCACCGTCGCGTGCAGGATGCGCGCCCGCAGCAGGTCGCGACGGGTGCCGGCCATGCGGGCCGTGCGCACCGCGACCTCCGCGACCTCACGAGCCTCGTCGAGCTGGTCGGTCACCTTCAGCAGCCAGACGCGCTCGAGCAGCGCGGGCAGGCTGCGCTGGCCGTCGATCTCCTCGAGGCGCTCGCGGCACGCGCGCGGGTCGACGATCTCCCGCAGGGTCTGGTGGTCGTATCCCTGGATGTAGCTCACGACATCGCCTCCCCGTCTTGCGCGGCCCCGCTCCAGTCTGCGGGCTCCCGCGCCCTCGGGAGCCGAGGGCGCGCCGCGACGGCGTGTCCTAGGCTCGCCGTGTGCCGACCTCCGCGCCCCGCGTCCGCGTGCTCGGCCCGGTCGAGGTCGACGCCGTCGACGGTGCGGTGTCGACTCTCGCGGGTCCGACGGCGCGCGCCCTCGTGGCCGCTCTCGCGCTGGCCTCGCCTCCCGGATCGTCGGTCGGCGTCGAGGCGCTCGCCGACGAGGTGTGGGGTGAGGGGCAGCCGCGGCATCCGCGCGCCTCGGTGCAGACCCTCGTTTCACGCATCCGGCAGGTCGCGGGCGTCGAGATCATCCGCAGCGATGCCGCGGGCTACGCGATCGCGCCGGACGCCGTCGATCTGGTGTGCGCACAGGCGCGCCATGACGACGCCGTCGGGTTGCCGCTCACGGATGCCGCGCGCCTGACCGCGCTCGATGACGCTCTCGCGCTCTGGCGGGGCGAGGTGGGCGGGGATCTCGGCGACGCCCCGGCGGCGGACGCGCTGCGCGCGGCATCCGCTCGTCTGCGTGACGCCCTGCGGCGCGAGCGCGCCCGCACGCTCGATGCGACCGGACGCGCCGCCGACGCCGTTCCGGCCTGGCGGGCGCTGCACGACGCGCAGCCCTATGACGACGAGGCGGCGGCGGGGCTCCTCGCCTCGCTGCGGGCCGCCGGCCGCACGTCCGATGCGCTCGCGGTCTTCGCGGCGCACCGGGCGCGCCTGCGCGACGACCTCGGCTCCTCGCCCGGCCCCGCCCTCGTGGCGGCCCACGCGGCGCTGCTGCGCGAGGACGCCCCCGTCGCCGGGCGCGTGCGCATCGGTCTTCGCTCGGCGCCGACGCCGCTCATCGGACGTGACGGCGACCTCGCGGCGGTCGCCACCCTGCTCGCCGAGGCGCGCATCGTGACGATCCTCGGCGCCGGCGGGCTGCCGACCTCGTCGCCGTCGTGCCGCTCGCGGGCGTGCGCACCGACGAGGATGTGCCGTTCGCGATCGCCGCGGCCCTGGGCATCACCGAGGCGGCGACGAGCGGGCGGCTGTCGGACCAGGCGCCGCGCCCCGATCTGCGCGCCCGCGTGCTCGCGATGATCGGCGAGCGGCGCACGCTGGTCGTGCTCGACAACTGCGAACAGATCGTGGCCGGGGCGGCGGCGTGGGTCGCCGATGTCGTGCGGGCGGCGCCGGGGCTGCGCGTGCTCACCACGAGCCGCACGCCGCTCGACGTGTCGGGGGAGGTCGTGCTCGCGCTCGACCCGCTGCCGATCGCCGACGACGTCGATGCCCCCGCGGTGCGTCTGTTCGTCGAGCGCGCTCGCGCGGTGCGTCCGGGTGCGCGGCTCGACCCGGTCGTCGTCGCGCGACTGTGCACCCACCTCGACGGCCTGCCGCTCGCGATCGAGCTCGCCGCGGCCCGCGTGCGCACGATGACCCCCGAGCAGATCGAGCAACGCCTCGGCGACCGCTTCGCGATCCTCACCACCGGACCCCGCGACGCCCCCGAGCGCCACCGCACCCTCGAGGCCGTGATCGCGTGGAGCTGGGACCTGCTCGACGCCTCCGCCCAGCGGGCGTGGGAGCGCCTGGCCGTCTTCCCCGCCGGCTTCGCCGCGGAGGCCGCCGCGAGCGTGATCGGTGTGCCCGGCGCCGACGACGTGCTCGAGCGCCTCGTCTCGCACTCCCTCCTCATCGCCGCCGACGACCCGCAGACGGGTGCGGTGCGGTTCCGCATGCTCGAGACGGTGCGCGAGTTCGGGATGTCGCGCCTCGGCCCCGATGCGCACGACGACGCCCTCGACGCGGTCGCCCGATGGGCGGTCGCCTTCGCGGCCGAGCGTCTCGCGACCGCGTTCGACGAGCGGGTGCACGCCGAGATCTTCGCCGAGCACGACAACCTCGTGAGCGTGACGCGGCGGGCCGCGGCATCCGGCGACGACGCCACGGTCGTGACCGTCTACGCCCTGCTCGTGCAGACCTGGCTGGTGCGCGGGTCGATCACCGAGCTGACCTCCTTCGGCACGGTCGCGATCGAGGCGATGGGCCGGGTTCGCGACGATGCGGTGCCGCCGGATGCCGCGGCGGTGCTGCTCACCGGAACAGCGGCGTTCGCCCTGATCACCACTCGGGTGCCGGCCGCCCGGCCGCTCGCGCGCCTGGCCCTGTTCCGTCGGCGTCGCGCGCCCATCTCGCCGGTGTTCGCGGGGCTCGCCGACGTCATCCTCGCCACCCGCGATCGCGTCTCTTTCGATGCCGCGATCGGGCGCCTGCGGGCCTCGTCGGACCCGTCCGTCGCCGCTCTCGGAGAGCTCGTGCGGGCGCAGGCGACCGAGAACGACGGCGACCACGCCATCGCGCTCGCCGCGTCGCGACGCGCATGGGACATCGCGACCGCCGGCGGTGTGCGGTGGCTCGCGACGGCGGCCGCGTCGTCGGTGTCGGAGCTGTCGAGCCAGGTCGGTGCCGCCGCCGACGCGCTCGAGTGGTTCGAGCGTGCCGCGGAGGGGTTCCGTGTGTTCGGCGCCGACGAGCAGGTGCGTCAGCAGGGGTGGGTGGTGGCGGGCAACCTCATCGGCCTGGGGCGGTTCGACGAGGCGCGTGCGCGGTTCGCCGCGCTCGTGGAGGCGGCCGAGGTTCCGGGCGCCGACCGCGAGATCGCCTCGATCGGCAGGTTCGGTCTCGCCGAGACCGACCGTGCGGAGGGGGACGCCGACCGTTCCGCCGACGAGTTCGCGCGCGCGATCGACACCTTCGTGTCGGGCGATCAGCGCAACTCCCCCTGGTACCTCATCACCTTGGGCGCGGCCCTGTCGGCAGCGTCGATCGACGGCACCGGCACGCCCGAACGGCGGGCGCTGTGGGCGCGGCGGCTGCGGGTGCGCGCGATCGTCAACGCCCGGGTGCGCCCGCAGCTGACCGACCACCCGGTGCTGGGCACGGTGCTGCTGGGGTGGTCGGCGTGGGCGCTCGACCAGCCCGGGCTCGCCGAGGCCGCACTCGCCGCGCTCGCGCTCGCCGAGAGCTGCGGCGTGCGCCAGGACTTCCCGAGCCTGCGTCTCGACGCGCACCTCGCCCGCGCCGAGCGGATCGCGGGGGCCGATGCGGTCGCGCGTGCCCGGTCGGCCGAGCGCGAGCAGCCGCGGGAGGGTCGCGCAGAGCGGTCGTTCACGATCCTGCGCGGCTGAGCGCCGCGCTCTTCTCCCCCGGAGCCTGCGCGTCCGGGGACACGACGAGGGGGTGGATGCCGCGGCATCCACCCCCTCGCGCCGCCCGATCAGGCCTTGCGCATGTAGGCGCGCACCGTGAGCGGCGCGAACACCGCCACGATCACCGCGGCGCCGAGCAACGACACCCACAGGTCACCGCTGATGGTGCCCGTGTTGGCGAGGTCGCGCACCGCCGTGACGAGGTGCGAGATCGGGTTGATGTTCGCGAACCAGGCGAGCCAGTCGGGCAGGGTCGAGGTCGGGACGTACGCGTTCGAGAGGAACGTGAGCGGGAAGAGCACCAGCATCGAGATGCCCTGCACGCTCGACGCGGTGCGGGCGATGACGCCGAAGAACGCGAAGATCCAGCTGATCGCCCACGAGCAGACGATCACGAGGATGCCCGACACCACCACGGCGCCGAACCCGCCGCCCGGGCGGTAGCCCATGATGACGCCCATGACGAACACGAGAGTGGTCGCGATCGCGTAGCGCAGCGTGTCGGCCAGGAGCGCGCCCGACAGCGGCGCGATGCGCGCGATCGGCAGCGAGCGGAACCGGTCGAACACGCCCTTGTCCATGTCCTCGCGCAGCTGCGTGCCGGTGACGACCGAGGTCGTGATGACGGTCTGCACGAGGATGCCGGGGATCAGCTGCGGCAGATAGTTCTGCACGTCACCGGCGATCGCGCCGCCGAAGATGTACGCGAACATCAGCGTGAAGATGATCGGCTGGAACGTCACGTCGAACAGCTGCTCGGGCGTGCGGCGGATCTTCACGAGTCCGCGGTAGGCCATCGTGAACGTGTTCGCGAGGGTCTGGCGGAGGCTGGTGTGGTTCTTGAGGGTGCGCTCCGATGCGGGGACGATCGGGGCGGTGCCGAGGGCGGTCATGCGGACACCTCCTGCTTCTGGTCGGCACCGGCGTCGTCGGCATCGGATGCCCCGTGGCCGGTGATGGCGAGGAAGACCTCGTCGAGGGTGGGCTTCTGCACGCTGAGCTCGGCGAGGGCCACGCCGTGCTCGCGCAGGGTCACGAGGAGATCGGTGACTCGGTCGGCGTCGCCCATCGGTGCGGTGATGCGGGCGGACTCGGGCGAGAGCGTCCCGCGCACGCCGAGCACGCGCTCGATCACCTGCAGCGCCTCGCCGGTGTCGTTCGCGTCCGCGAGCCGCAGCTGCAGCGACGACGTGCCGACCGACGCCTTCAGGTCATCGCTCGTGCCTTCGGCGACGACGCGGCCGCGGTCGATCACCGCGATGCGGTCGGCGAGCTGGTCGGCCTCGTCAAGGTACTGGGTGGTCAGGAGCACCGTCGACCCGCTGGCGACCAGGTCGCGGATGGTGTCCCACATCTGGCCGCGCGTGCGCGGGTCGAGTCCGGTGGTGGGCTCGTCGAGGAAGATCAGCGGCGGCTGGGCGATGAGGGATGCCGCGAGGTCGAGCCGCCGGCGCATGCCGCCGGAGAACTTCTTCAGCGGGCGGCGGGCGGCGTCGGTGAGGGCGAAGCGCTCGAGGAGTTCCTCGGACTTGCGCTTCGCGTCGGCCCGGCTGAGGCCGAGGAGGCGCGCGAAGATCATGAGGTTCTCGGTGGCCGACAGGGTCTCGTCGACGGACGCGAACTGGCCCGTCACGCCGATCAGTTGGCGCACGACCTGGGGTTCACGCACGACGTCATGGCCGAAGATGCGGCCGCTGCCGCCGTCGGGGCGCATCAGGGTCGCGAGCATGTTGATGGTGGTGGTCTTGCCGGCGCCGTTGGGCCCGAGCACGCCGTAGACCGTCCCGGTGCGCACCCGCAGGTCGACGCCGTCGACGGCACGGTTCTGCCCGAAGACCTTCACGAGTCCATCGGCTTCGACCGCCCATTCGGTGGGGGAGGAGTTCGTCATGGCTCCACCCTCGACCTCGCCGCTGTCGCGGCGCTGTCTGGGCGCTGTCTCCCCCGGTCGGGCGGCGACAGCCGGGTGTGGTGGCGGGGCGCGGTTCGCGGGCGGGCGGGCTGCCGCGCGGGGGTGATGCGTGCGGCGGCGGCAGTCGCGGTTCGCGCGGAATGCGGTGCGCACGTGATCGTGCGCTCGCGCCGGACGCCCTTCGCAGGCGGTGCCGCCGTGCGCGGGTGGTCAGCGTTCGAAGAGGGATGCCGCGGGCTTCGGTGACGGCGAGGCATCCGCGTCGGTGGCGGGCCCTGCGTCGCGCACGAACGCGCGCAGCTCATCGCCGTGCGCGACCTTCGCCGGATGCGGACCGGCAGCCATCAGCCGCGGCAGCCATTCGATCGGGAGCGGGGCGGCCGAGGCGGCCACGACGAGATTGCCGAACCGGCGGCCCTTCAGCACCTGCACCTCGGCGAGCACGATCACGTTCTCGAGCACAGCCTCGACCGTCGCGACCTGACGCCGGGCGTGGTGGAGCCCCGCACCGTCGGCGACGTTGACGAGGAGCACCCCGTCGGGGGCGAGCAGGGATGCCGCGGCCCGGTAGAACTCGACGGTGGTGAGGTGTGCGGGCGTCTGGGCGCCGGCGAACACGTCGGAGACGACCAGGTCGACCTGGCCGACGAGCCCGGCGGGGAGGCGCCCCAGCCCCTCGCGGGCATCGCCGATGCGGGTGCGGATCGACGCGTCGCGCGGAAACGGCAGGTTCTCGCGCACGAGGTCGACGAGTGCCGGCTCCAGCTCGATGACCTGCTGGCGCGACCCCGGCCGGGTGTGCGCGATGTAGCGCGGCAGGGTCAGCGCGCCGGCGCCGAGGTGCACCGCCGTGAGGGGCTGCCGCGGCATCCGCAATCTGTCGATCACCGCGCCCATACGGGCGACGTACTCGAAGTGCAGGTGCGAGGGATCCTCGAGGTCGACGTGCGACTGCGGTGTGCCGTCGACCTCGAGTTCATACCCCGAGACGTACGCGGACGGCACGATGCGGGCGATGGTGCCGTCGCTCAGCCGCGCCTGCGGAGGCAGTTCGACAGTCGCGCGGGCCATGGGTCGAGGCTACCCGGGCGGGGCGGGTGGTCTCGCGGTGAGGGCCGGCCGGTCTGCCCGCTCGGCGCGCGCCTGCCCCGCTCGGCCCGCTGTGCCACCCCCGCCTCGCAACGTCGGAACCTTCGCCCGGCTCGCCGACGTGCGACATCCTGCCCCCGGGGTGTCGGCGAGAAGTTCCGACGTTGCGCAGCCATGACGGGGTCCCCGCCCGTCCCGGCTCCGTGCCACCGCAGTGCCGCCCCACCCCGCTGTGCCGCCCCGCCGCAACCCAACCACCTCGCCCCGCCCCGCAACCCACCCGCTACCGTGGGCGCATGCGCGCGATCGACCTCAACGCCGACCTCGGCGAGACGGTCGACGGGGTGCCGACCGCCGACGACGAGGCGATGTTCGCCGTGATCTCGTCGGCGAACGTCGCGTGCGGCGGGCACGCGGGGGATGCCGCGTCGATGGCGGCGTCCGTCGAGCGCGCGGCGCGGTTCGGGGTGGCGGTCGGGGCGCATCCGTCGTATCCGGATCGGCCGGGTTTCGGCCGGGTGCGGCTCGAGATGGCCCCCGCCGATCTGCGCGCCAGCGTCGCCGGTCAGCTGACGGCGCTGCGGGCCGCCGGCGCCGACCTCCGCTATGTCAAGCCGCACGGCGCGCTGTACCACGCGGCCGGATCCGACCCGCTCGTCGCGACCGCGGTCGTCGCCGCGGTCGCCGACCTCTCAGCGGAGCTCGGTCGCCCCCTTCCCGTGCTCGCGCTCGGCGACGCGCTCGCCGCCGCGAGTGCTGCTGCCGGCCTGCCCTTCGTGAGGGAGGCGTTCCTCGACCGCGGATACCTCCCCTCGGGCGACCTCGTTCTCCGCGGCGAGCCCGGCGATCTCCTGCATGATCCGGCCGAGGTCGCACGCCGCGCGGTGCGCCTCGTCGACGAGCGCCGGGTCGCCGCCGTCGACGGCACGACGGTGACGACGGATGCCGCGTCCCTCTGCCTCCACGGCGACACCCCCGAGGCCGTGGACATGGCGCGGGCCGTGCGCGCCGCACTGTCGTCCGCGGGCATCGTCGTGCGCGCGGACTGGTGACGGCGATGCCGACGCTCCGGCCGATGGGCGAGGCGGCCGTGCTCGTCGAGGTCGACACGCTCGACGCCGCGCTGGCGCTGCACGCGTCGCTCGCGGCATCCGTCGTTCCGGGTGTGCATGAGCTGGTGCCGGCGGCGCGCACGGTGCTGGTGCGGTTCGATCCGCGCGCGACCACGCGTGCCGCGGTGGCCCGATGGGTGACGGATGCCGCGGCCTCCCCGCCGCGCGACGCCGCTCCCGCGGCGGTCACAGTGCTCGAGGTCGTCTACGACGGCGACGATCTCGATGAGACGGCGCGACTTCTCGGAGTCGATGCGCCCGCGCTCGTCGCCGCGCATACGGGAGCGGAGTGGATGGTCGCCTTCACCGGGTTCGCTCCCGGGTTCGGCTACCTGGTGCGTGCGGACTGGCCGTTCGACGTCCCGCGCCTCGACGCCCCCCGCACGCGGGTGCCGGTCGGGAGCGTCGGGCTCGCGGGGGCGTTCAGCGGCGCCTATCCGCGCGCGACGCCCGGCGGGTGGCGCCTCATCGGCCGCACCGATGCGCCGCTCTTCGACCCGCGCGGCGCGCGTCCCGCGTTGCTCGAACCGGGCGCGGCGGTGCGATTCGTCTCCGCGCGGGATGTCGTGCGGGGTGCTGTGCGGGCGGATGCCGCGGGTGGGACGGTGGCCGAACCCGGCCGGGCGCCCGGCGCGCCGAACCCCGAGCCCGCCATGCCCGGCCCCGCGCTCGATTCCGCGCGGGGTACGCCTGCCGCGGCGCCCGGCGCCCTCACGACGCCGAACGTCGAGCCCACCGCGCCCCGCCGAGCGTTCGAGGTTCTCCGTGTCGGAGTCTCGGCGACGCTCCAGGATCTGGGGCGCCCGCACCTCGCGCATCTCGGCATCGCCCGATCCGGCGCTCTCGATCGCGCCGCGCTGCGGGTGGCGAACCGACTCGTCGGCAACGTCGAGGGCGACGCGGGCATCGAGGTGGTCGGCGGGGGGACGGCGCTGCGCGCGACCTGCGATCTCTGGGTCGCGCTGGCCGGCGCGTGGAGTGACGTGACCGTCGATGGCGTGCCGATCGAGGCATATGTCGCGACGGCCTGGCCTGCCGGGTCGGTGCTGGAGATCGGATGGCCGCGCCGCGGCATCCGCACCATCGTCGCCGTGCGGGGCGGCGTCGACGTGCCGCTCGAGGCGGGTTCGTGCGCGACGGACACGCTCTCGGCACTCGGACCCGCACCACTCGGCGCCGGAGATCTGCTGTCGATCGGCGCGGATCCCGCGTCGCCGATCCCCGTGGTCGATGCGTTCCCGTGGACGGTGCCCGCCGAGACGCTCGAGCTCCCGGTTGCGCTCGGCCCGCGCGACGACTGGTTCACGCGCACCGCTGTCGACGCCCTGTTCGCGAGACCCTGGCGGGTGAGCACCGACAGTGATCGGGTCGGAATGCGTCTCGAGGGACCGCTGCTCGCCCGCACCCGCGACGGCGAACTGCCGAGCGAGGGCATGGTGCCGGGTGCACTTCAGGTGCCGCCGTCCGGCCGCCCGACGATCCTGCTCGCCGACGGCCCCGTGACGGGCGGATATCCGGTGATCGGTGTCATCCCCGATGCCGTGCTCGGCCTGCTCGCGCAGGCCGCCTCGCGCAGGCCGCGCCCGGCACCGTGCTGCACTTCACCCGCCGCTGACCGGCCCCCTCCCTCCTCCCTCCTCCCTCCTCCCCCTACCCATCGCCCCGCGCCCACCCTGCACACTCCGAATCAACCTCACCCCGCCGAATCCACACGTGCCTCGCGCGCGCAAAGTATTGATTCGCCGCGGCGGTGTGGATTCGATGAGGGGCAACATCGAATGCACGCCCCGCCCGCGCTCGCACCTCCCGCCCGCCCACCTCCGCGCCGGTCAAGTCCCGTGGTGTGGTGTCACTTCGGTTGTTTCCGGTGGTGGATGGGGTTAGGCGGTCAGGTAGAGCTCGGGGCGGGCGGGTTCTGCGTGGTCG
>NZ_MEGA01000020.1:0-59021 GCF_001725695.1 Microbacterium sp. SCN 71-21 | reverse complement strand
AGCGCCGCGAGAGCGCCGCTAGAGCGCCTCGAGAGCGTCGGGTGGGTGGGCGGCAGAGAAGGAGGCGCGGGAGCGCGCGGCATTGGGCGGGCTGGGAGGGCGCGCGGCATTGAGTGAGGTGCGAGGGTGCGCGGAGGACGGGCGGGGAGGGGGAGGCGCGCCGAGGAGCGACGCGCGGTTATACCGCAGCAACCGAAACTCGTCAAGAATCGTGCTGGACATGTCGCCCAGAACGACGTATAGTCAGTAGTTGCGCTCTGTCTCCCCCTGCCTTCATATGGTGGTCGGCTGCTGCGCTCGTGCCCCCGCAGATAGCGGCGTGCGGTGCGAGACCGGGGGAGAGAGCACTCCACCTGACGACAAGGACGATGAGCCCCGTATCGGGCCTCTGGAGGTTACCCCTTGGCTGCCGCGCCCAACGCATCCGCCCCCACCACCCCCAAGAACGGACGCGCGGCTTCGCGCCTCTCGTTCGCGAAGATCAACGACACGCTGACGGTCCCCGACCTGCTGGCGCTGCAGACCGAGTCGTTCGACTGGCTCGTCGGCAACACCACCTGGAAGGCGCGGGTCGCCGAGGCCAAGGCCGCCGGTCGCACCGATGTGCCCGAGCGCAGCGGCCTCGACGAAATCTTCGAGGAGATCTCGCCGATCGAAGACCTCAGCGAGACGATGCAGCTGAGCTTCACCAACCCGTACCTCGAGCCCGAGAAGTACTCCATCGAGGAGTGCAAGGAGCGCGGCAAGACCTACGCCGCCCCGCTCTACGTCGAGGCCGAGTTCATGAACCACCAGACCGGTGAGATCAAGACGCAGACGGTCTTCATGGGCGACTTCCCGCTCCAGACCGACAAGGGCACGTTCATCATCAACGGCACCGAGCGCGTCGTCGTCTCGCAGCTCGTCCGCTCGCCGGGCGTCTACTTCGACAAGGTCGCCGACAAGACCAGCGACAAGGACATCGTGTCCGCGCGCGTCATCCCCAGCCGCGGCGCCTGGCTCGAGTTCGAGATCGACAAGCGCGACCAGGTGGGTGTGCGCATCGACCGCAAGCGCAAGCAGTCGGTCACCGTCTTCCTCAAGGCCCTGGGCCTCACGAGCGAGGACATCCTGACCGAGTTCGCCGGCTTCGACTCGATCGCCGAGACGCTCTCGAAGGACACCATCCTCACCAAGGAAGACGCGCTCCGCGACATCTACCGCAAGCTGCGTCCGGGCGAGCAGGTCGCCGCCGAGGCCGCTCGCGCGCTGCTCGACAACTTCTACTTCTCGCCGAAGCGCTACGACCTCGCGAAGGTCGGCCGCTACAAGCTGAACCAGAAGCTCGGCATCGACAAGCCGCTCACCGACTCGGTGCTCACGGTCGCCGACATCGTCGCGACCATCAAGTACCTCGTCGCACTGCACCGCGGCGACAAGACCTTCGAGGGTGTGCGCGCCGGTAAGCCGGCCGACATCCGCATCGACGTCGACGACATCGACAACTTCGGCAACCGTCGCATCCGCGCGGTCGGCGAGCTGATCCAGAACCAGGTCCGCACGGGTCTGTCCCGCATGGAGCGTGTCGTCCGCGAGCGCATGACCACGCAGGACATCGAGGCCATCACCCCGCAGACCCTGATCAACGTGCGCCCCGTCGTCGCCGCGATCAAGGAGTTCTTCGGGACGTCGCAGCTGTCGCAGTTCATGGATCAGAACAACCCGCTCGCGGGTCTGACCCACAAGCGCACGCTGTCGGCGCTCGGCCCCGGCGGTCTGTCGCGTGAGCGCGCAGGCGTCGAGGTGCGCGACGTGCACCCCTCGCACTACGGCCGCATGTGCCCGATCGAGACGCCGGAAGGCCCGAACATCGGTCTGATCGGCCGTATGGCGACCTTCGGCCGCATCAACGCGTTCGGCTTCATCGAGACCCCGTACCGCAAGGTCGTCGCGGGTCGCGTCACCGAGCAGATCGACTACCTCACCGCCAGCGAGGAGAACGAGTTCCGTGTCGCCCCGGCCAGCACCCCGCTGAACGCCGACGGCACGTTCTCGCAGGACCGCGTCCTCGCCCGTCGTGGCGACGGCGGCGAGGTCGACCTGTTCCCGGCCGACGAGATCGGTTACATGGATGTCTCGCCCCGCCAGATGGTGTCGGTCGCGACCTCGCTCATCCCGTTCCTCGAGCACGACGACGCCAACCGCGCCCTCATGGGTGCGAACATGCAGCGCCAGGCCGTGCCGCTCGTGCGCAGCGAGTCGCCCGTGGTCGGCACCGGCATGGAGGGCTTCGCGGCCATCGACGCCGGTGACGTGGTCACCGCGCAGAAGTCGGGTGTCGTGCTCGAGGTGTCGGCCGACGTCGTCACCATCCAGCTCGACGAGGGCGGCACGCAGGACTACTTCCTGCGCAAGTTCGACCGCTCGAACCAGGGCACGTCGTACAACCAGCGCGTGGTCGTCTCGGCCGGCGAGCGCATCGAGGCCGGCGAGGTCATCGCCGACGGCCCCGCCACCGAGAACGGCGAGCTCGCTCTCGGCAAGAACCTGCTGGTCGCGTTCATGACGTGGGAGGGCCACAACTTCGAGGACGCCATCATCCTCAGCCAGGACCTTGTGAAGGACGACACCCTCTCCTCGATCCACATCGAGGAGTACGAGGTCGACGCCCGCGACACGAAGCTCGGCAAGGAGGAGATCACCCGTGACCTCCCCAACGTCAGCCCCGACCTGCTGAAGGACCTCGACGAGCGCGGCATCATCCGCATCGGCGCCGAGGTGCGTCCCGGCGACATCCTCGTCGGCAAGGTCACGCCGAAGGGCGAGACCGAGCTGAGCGCCGAGGAGCGCCTGCTGCGCGCCATCTTCAACGAGAAGAGCCGCGAGGTGCGCGAC
Organism: Microbacterium sp. SCN 71-21; assembly: GCF_001725695.1. Classification (NCBI taxonomy): domain Bacteria; kingdom Bacillati; phylum Actinomycetota; class Actinomycetes; order Micrococcales; family Microbacteriaceae; genus Microbacterium; species Microbacterium sp. SCN 71-21. The sequence continues at coordinate 56,147 of NZ_MEGA01000020.1, read as the reverse complement.
ACCTCGCTCAAGGTTCCTCACGGTGAGCAGGGCACGATCATCGCGGTCAAGGAGTTCAACGCCGAGGAGGGCGACGACGAGCTCGGCTCGGGCGTCAACCGCCGCGTCGTCGTCTACATCGCCCAGAAGCGCAAGATCACCGAGGGCGACAAGCTCGCGGGCCGCCACGGCAACAAGGGCGTCATCGCGAAGATCCTCCCGGTCGAGGACATGCCGTTCCTCCGCGACGGCACCCCGGTCGACGTGATCCTGAACCCGCTCGGCATCCCCGGCCGCATGAACTTCGGCCAGGTGCTCGAGACCCACCTCGGGTGGATCGCGAAGCAGGGCTGGAAGGTCGAGGGCACCCCGGAGTGGGCCGCCCAGCTGCCGAAGGCCGCGTTCGAGGCCGCGCCGAACACGAAGGTCGCGACCCCCGTGTTCGACGGTGCGTTCGAGGAGGAGATCGCGGGTCTGCTCGACTCGACGAACCCGACGCGCGACGGCGACCGCCTCATCGACCGCTCGGGCAAGACCACGCTGTTCGACGGCCGCTCCGGCGAGCCGTTCCCGGCGCCCATCTCGGTCGGCTACATGTACATCCTGAAGCTGCACCACCTGGTCGACGACAAGATCCACGCCCGCTCGACCGGCCCCTACTCGATGATCACGCAGCAGCCGCTGGGTGGTAAGGCGCAGTTCGGTGGCCAGCGCTTCGGTGAGATGGAGGTGTGGGCCCTCGAGGCCTACGGCGCCGCGTACGCGCTGCAGGAGCTCCTGACCATCAAGTCCGACGACATCCTCGGCCGCGTGAAGGTCTACGAGGCGATCGTCAAGGGCGAGAACATCCAGGAGCCCGGCATCCCGGAGTCGTTCAAGGTGCTCATGAAGGAGATGCAGTCGCTCTGCCTGAACGTCGAGGTGCTCTCGGCGGACGGCACGGCGGTGAACCTCCGCGACACGGATGACGACGCCTTCCGCGCGGCGGAGGAGCTCGGCATCAACATCTCCACCCGGTTCGAGACCTCGTCGATCGACGAGATCTGAACCCGGCCAGGCAAGAACTGAATTTCGACACAGGAGAATTCGTGCTCGACGCAACAACTTTCGATGAGCTTCGCATCGGCCTGGCCACCGCCGACGACATCCGTCGTTGGTCCTTCGGTGAGGTCAAGAAGCCCGAGACCATCAACTACCGCACGCTGAAGCCCGAGAAGGACGGGCTCTTCGGCGAGCAGATCTTCGGCCCCTCCCGCGACTGGGAGTGCGCCTGCGGCAAGTACAAGCGCGTGCGCTTCAAGGGCATCGTCTGCGAGCGCTGCGGCGTGGAGGTCACCAAGAGCTCCGTGCGCCGTGAGCGCATGGGCCACATCGAGCTGGCCGCCCCGGTCACGCACATCTGGTACTTCAAGGGCGTTCCCTCGCGTCTCGGGCACCTGCTCGACATGGCGCCGAAGGACCTCGAGAAGGTCATCTACTTCGCCGCGTACATGGTCATCTCGGTCGACGAAGACGCTCGTCACCGTGACCTGCCCACGCACGAGGGCCACATCCGCAACGAGCTGAGGACGATCGCCGATCGTCGTGACTCCCGCATCGCGACCCGTCTCGCGAAGCTGGAGGAGGAGCTCGCCGCGCTCGAGGCCGAGGGTGCGAAGGCCGACCAGAAGAAGAAGGTCAAGGACGCCGCCGAGAAGGACATGGCGACGATCCGCAAGAACGCGGACGAGCAGATCGCCAAGCTCGAGCGCGTGTGGGAGGAGTTCCGCACGCTCGCCGTCGGCCAGCTCAAGAGCGAGGACGAGGTCTTCAACGAGCTCTACGACCGCTTCGGCCAGTACTTCGAGGCGCACATGGGCGCCGAGGCGATCAAGCGTCGCCTCGAGGAGTTCGACCTGCAGACCGAGGCCGACAACCTGCACCTGCAGATCGCCGAGGGCAAGGGCCAGCGCAAGATCCGCGCGATCAAGCGCCTGAAGGTCGTCAACTCGTTCCTGTCGACGGGCATGAGCCCGGCCGCCATGGTGCTCGACGTCGTTCCGGTGATCCCGCCGGAGCTGCGTCCGATGGTGCAGCTCGACGGTGGCCGCTTCGCGACATCCGATCTCAACGACCTCTACCGTCGCGTGATCAACCGCAACAACCGTCTCCGTCGCCTGATCGACCTGGGTGCGCCCACGATCATCGTGAACAACGAGAAGCGGATGCTGCAGGAGGCCGTCGACGCGCTGTTCGACAACGGTCGTCGTGGTCGTCCTGTCACGGGCACGGGCAACCGTGCGCTGAAGTCGCTGTCCGACATGCTCAAGGGCAAGCAGGGCCGCTTCCGTCAGAACCTGCTCGGCAAGCGCGTGGACTACTCGGGCCGTTCGGTCATCATCGTGGGCCCGCAGCTCAAGCTCCACCAGTGCGGTCTGCCCAAGCAGATGGCGCTCGAGCTGTTCAAGCCGTTCGTGATCAAGCGCCTCATCGAGCTGCAGCACTCGCAGAACATCAAGGCCGCCAAGCGCGCCGTCGAGCGCACGCGTCCCGAGGTCTGGGACGTGCTCGAGGAGATCATCCGCGAGCGCCCGGTGCTGCTGAACCGTGCCCCCACGCTCCACCGTCTGGGCATCCAGGCGTTCGAGCCGCAGCTCGTCGAGGGCAAGGCCATCCAGCTCCACCCGCTCGTGTGCGCCGCCTTCAACGCGGACTTCGACGGTGACCAGATGGCCGTGCACCTGCCGCTGTCGGTCGAGGCCCAGGCCGAGGCCCGCATCCTGATGCTCGCCTCGAACAACATCCTCAAGCCGTCGGACGGCCGCCCGGTGACCCTGCCCTCGCAGGACATGATCATCGGCCTGCACCACCTGACCACGGTCAAGGAGGGCGCCGCCGGTGAGGGTCGCGTGTTCGGCTCGGTCGGCGAGGCGATCCTCGCGAAGGACGAGGGCACGCTCGACATCCAGGCGAAGGTGCGCATCCGCGTTCCGGGGCTGACGTTCCTCGAGGGCCAGGCGCCCGAGGGCTACGAGCGCCACGGTCTGCTGGATGCCTCGCTCGGCCAGGCGATCTTCAACGACACCCTCCCCAAGGGCTTCCCGTTCGTTCGCGAGCAGGCCGACAAGGGCAAGCTGTCGCAGATCGTCAACAAGCTGGCCGAGGAGTACCCGCGCGTCGAGGTGGCCGCTTCGCTCGACCGCATCAAGGACGCCGGCTTCTACTGGGCGACCCGTTCGGGCGTCACGGTGGCGCTGAGCGACGTTCTCACCCCGCCGAACAAGGCCGAGATCATCGCCGGCTACGAGAAGCAGGCCGCGAAGGGGCAGGGTCAGTACGACAAGGGTCTGACGACCGACGCGGAGCGCCGCGCCGAGCTCATCAAGATCTGGACCGAGGCCACCGACGAGGTGCAGAAGGCGATGCGCGCCAACTTCCCCGACGAGAACACCATCAACCGCATGGTGTCCTCGGGTGCTCGTGGTAACTGGCTGCAGATCCGCAACATCGCGGGTATGCGTGGTCTGGTGAACAACCCGAAGGGTGAGATCATCGCCCGTCCGATCATCTCCTCGTACCGCGAGGGTCTGTCGGTGGCGGAGTACTTCATCGCGACGCACGGTGCCCGTAAGGGTCTGGCCGACACCGCTCTGCGTACCGCCGACTCGGGTTACCTGACCCGTCGTCTGGTGGATGTCTCGCAGGACGTCATCATCCGCGAGGAGGACTGCGGCACGACCAAGGGTCTCGAGCTGCCGATCGCCTCGGTCGGCGCCGACGGCGTCCTCATCAAGGACCCGAACGTCGAGAACTCGGTGTTCGCCCGCACTCTGGCCGCCGACGCGGTCTCGGAGTCGGGTGAGGTGCTGGCCCCGGCCGGCTCCGACGTGGGCGACGTGCTCATCAACAGCCTGGTCGAGGCGGGCGTCACCGCCATCAAGGTGCGCTCGGTGCTCACCTGCGACTCGGCCGTCGGTGTCTGCGCGAAGTGCTACGGCCGTTCGCTCGCGACCGGCAAGGTCGTCGACATCGGCGAGGCGGTCGGCATCATCGCGGCCCAGTCGATCGGTGAGCCCGGCACGCAGCTGACGATGCGTACGTTCCACACCGGTGGTTCGGCATCGGCCGAGGACATCACGCAGGGTCTGCCGCGTGTCCAGGAGCTGTTCGAGGCGCGTACCCCCAAGGGCGCGTCGCCGATCGCCGAGTCCGACGGTCGCATCACGATCGAGGAGACCGAGAAGCAGAAGAAGGTCATCCTGACGCCCGACAGCGGCGACGAGCCGCATGTCTACCCGGTGCTCAAGCGCGCGACGCTCCTGGTCGAGGACGGCCAGCACGTGACCGTCGGTCAGCCGCTGCAGGTCGGCACGCTCGACCCGAAGGAGATCATGCGCGTGCAGGGCGCCCGCGAGGTGCAGAAGTACCTCGTCGGCGGTGTGCAGGGCGTGTACCGCTCGCAGGGTGTGCCGATCCACGACAAGCACATCGAGGTCATCGTGCGTCAGATGCTCCGCAAGGTCACCGTGGTCGACCACGGCGACACCGGACTCCTGCCGGGTGAGCTCGTCGACTCGCGTCGCTTCATCGACATCAACCGCGAGTCGGTGTCGGAGGGCAAGCGTCCCGCGTCGGGCCGTCCTGAGCTGATGGGTATCACGAAGGCGTCGCTCGCGACGGAGTCGTGGCTGTCGGCCGCGTCGTTCCAGGAGACGACCCGCGTGCTCACGCAGGCCGCCATGGAGGGCAAGCGCGACCCGCTGGTCGGTCTCAAGGAGAACGTCATCATCGGAAAGCTCATCCCCGCGGGAACCGGTCTGTCGAAGTACCGGAACGTCACGGTGGAGGCCACGGAGGAGGCGAAGAGCGAGCGGTACCCCAATCGCATCTTCGCGTCGGACGGCGCGTACAGCGACGCCGACTTCACCTACGTCGACTACGACAGCTTCTCGACGGACGACATCGCTCCCGGTACCTACAACTGAGAGTGAGCGGATGCCGCGGCATCCGTCTCGACCGAAGCGCCCCGGCTCGTGCCGGGGCGCTTCGGCGTTTCCGGGTGCATCCGCCGCGCGCCGTTTCCGGCGTGTCGGCCGCGGGGTCCGTACCGTGGGGGCGGGAGGTGCGGATGGCGCGGGTGGGTGGACGCAACGAGGTCATCGCGTGGATCATCGGGCTGCTGTCGGTGGCCGTGGTGCTCGCGCTGCTCGTGCTGGCGCTGCCGGCGTTGCCGTTCGGCGCGGGGTTCGTGTCGCAGCTGCTCGGCCAGTCGCGTCCGACGACGTCGCCGACGGTCGATGCGACCGAGGCTGCCCTGCCGACGACGGGATGCGGGCCGTATCTGGGCGATGCGCTGTGGCAGTCGGTGGCGCTGCGTCGGGGCGTGCAGCTGGTGGAGGCCAAAGATGCACCGACGAGCGCGGCGAAGGACCTCGTGGGCGCACTCTCGCCGCAGGTGCAGCTCTCGTGCGCGTTCACGGGCCCGGGTGGGACCGAGAAGATCGTGACGTCGATCTCGACGGTGACCGTGGGTGCCGAGCAGGTGGCGACCGCGGCACTGGGGAGCACCGGATTCCAGTGCGTGCCGTTCGGTCAGGGCACCCGCTGCACCCGCACGATCGGGGCGGTCACCGAGGACGACGTCATCGAGGGGCAGACGTGGCTGTCGACGACCTTCACGAACTGGCGGCCGCTCGGCTACACCGAGGCATTCGCGGCGAAGATCTGGCCGAAGTGAGCGGATGCCGCGGCATCCCCGCCGGCGGGTGGGAGGGGGCGGTCAGCCCCAGAGGTGCGCGACGATCGCGGCGGTATACCCGGTGGGGGCGAGGTTCGACCAGAGGGTGTCGAGCAGCACGCCGTCCTTCCAGAACACCGTGCGCCCGTCCATGACGGGGTAGGTGGCGTCCTTCCAGGTCTTGCCGCAGCGTGAGCCGCCGTTCTCGGGGTAGCAGTCGAACTTCTGGTCGACCTGCAGCGTGGCGAACAGGGTGGCCGCGTCGCTCTGCGAGAGCTTCGAGATGCGGGTGCTGATGCCGGTGGTGTCCGATTTCGGGTCCCGCCAGTTGCACACGAGCGATCCGTCGGCCTGCACTCCGCCGCCGACGGCCGGGTCGTTGAGGGGAGTCTTGCCGAGCTGGGTCAGCACGTCGGCGGTGAGCAGAGACCGGCAGTCGGTGGGGATCGCGATGGGGGTGGCGGACGGCTCGGGACTCGGGGTGACCAGAGCGGATGCCGCCGGCGTCGGCGTCGCGCCGGCGGTCGGTGTCGCGCTCGAGCCCTCGGGTGACGGCGTGACGGCACGCGGCGGTGCGGTGTAGCTGCCGCAGCCCGCCAGGGCGAGTCCGGCCGCGAGCAGGAGGGCGACGGCGGGCAGACGGCGGGTGGGCATGCTGGGAGGGTAACCCGCGGCATCCGCCTCTCGGCCCGTCACACCCGGACCGTCGCCGGATCGTGTCGCGGTGTGGCGTGGGAGGTGTGTGGTTCCGGCGCGTCGCGCGGGTGCGGCGGTACCCTCGCTTTGCGGACGCACGTCCGCGTGAGGAGCAAGGTCTGATGAGCGACGCCACCCCGAAGGACACCGACGCCGCACCGGAGCGGCCGGTCTCCGACGCCTCCGTGGAGACGGCGCCCGAGGCCGCGCCGGTCGTCGAGGCCGCCCCGGCGTCGGCCGCCGACACCCCTGCGACAGCCGAGCCGGTCGTGGTCGAGCCGGTCGTCGCCGAGCCGGTCGCCGCTGAGCCCGTCGTGGTCGAACCCGCCGCCGAGCCCGTCTTCATCGAACCCGCGCCGGTCGCCGAGACCGCGGCATCGGACTCGACCCCGTGGTACGAGCGTCCCGAGGTCGTCGCCGCCGCAGCCGCGGCGCCCGAACCCGCCTATGTTCCGGCAGCCGCGTACTCCGCCGAGACCACGACACTCGCTGAGCAGCCGCCGACCGTCGCCTACGCGCCGAGCCCGATCTTCGTGCAGGCGCCCGAAGCGCCGCTTCCGCGCGGCAACCGCGCCGCCGCCGGTGGCATCGGTCTGATCGCGGCTGTCGCGTTCGGCGTGGTGCTGGCCGTCGCCACGCTCATCAGCGGTTTCGTCGACCGCACCGTCGACTTCGGCAATGTCGGCACCGCCGCCTTGGCGCTGCTGCCGAGCTGGTCGTTCTGGCTGCCGATCGCCGCGTTCTTCGTCGCATTCTGGTTCCTCGGGGCGATCCTCAACCGCGCCCGCTGGGGACTGTGGGTGATCTTCGGCATCCTCGTCGGCGTGGCCGCGTGGGCCGGCGTCGTGCTGGGTGCGCTCATCGATGCGCCGTTCTGGCAGCTGACGGCACGCCAGACCCTCACGCTCGCCGAGGCCAACGTGCTCACGCCCCTCTCGGTCGTCGCATTCATCGCCGGTCGTGAGCTGACCATCTGGTTCGCGGCGTGGGTCGCGGCCCGCGGACGTCGCATCACCGCGCTGAACGAGGAGGCGCAGGCCGAGTACGAGCGCACGCTCGAGGCGGGTCCCCAGCTCGTGCACCAGGCCTGATCGCCGCCGGAGCGATCGGATGCCGCGGCGCCTCGTGGTCGCGATGGCCACGGTGCTGTTCGTGGCGCTGGTGGTCTGCGGGTTCGGCTTCGGCACGCTGCTGACCGATGTCGACGTGGTGTCGGCAGGCGGCGTCGGACCGGTGCCGGGAGCGTTGGCGGTCGTGGCGGCAGCGGGCGCCCTGGCGCTCGTGATCCTTCCGCCCGGGCGAGCGGTCGTGGCGGTGCCGGCCGCCGTCGCGGCGGCCTTCCTCTCCTACGTGGTGGTTCTCGGTGCGGGGGTGCTCGTCGCCTCGAGCGATCCGGCGGTGGCGTTGTCGGCCGTCGGGCGGGCCGCGGCATCCTGGCCCGGAATCGTCGTGGCGGGCGCGGCGGCGCTCGCCGCGCTGTCGGTACGGGTGTTCACTCCCCGTCGCGGCTGACCAGATCGGATGCCGCACCGCGCGCCCCGTGACCGTGGGCGTCGGGCGCACTACCGTGTTCTCCTGTGGAGCGTTCGCTCGAGACACAGGTCAGCCAGGCGGTGGACGCCTGGCTGCGCTGGCTGCCGCGGTGGGAGCCGGCGACGCATCGGGGTCGGTCCGCACCGTGCCGACGCTGCTTCGGATCGCCGGTGCTGTCGGCCGCGGGTCTCGGCTCGGACGTGCCGCACGGCGTGCAGCACGGGCTGTCGACCCGGGTCAAGGCGATCGTCGATCACGCGGTCGCCGACTACACGGCCAAGAACCTGCCGCTGCTGAACGCCGAACTCGACCAGCAGGCCGCCCGCAACCGGGAGCGCACCTACCGCCCGACCGAGGGGCTCGAGCCCGAGTTCGAGGGCATGCCGCTGGACCCCGACCCCGTTCCGGGGATGCCGTTCCTGTTCACGATCGCGGGGCTTGCCGCCGAGGCCGACGGGGATGTCCCGAGCCTGCCGCCTCTCTCGGACGAGGCCAAGGCCGCGCTTCGACAGGAGGTCGGCCTCGCCGACGACTACGCGAACATGGTCGGCCGCGAGGTGTGCAGCATCCTTCTGCACCATCGCATCCGCATCCAGGCCGCGGTCGCCGAGTACGTCGAGCCGCAGATCGCGCTGATGCTCGAGGAGCTCACCCGCACCCTCGACGCCCCGTTCTGGGCCGATCCCGATTCGGATGCCGGGGGCACCACCCCGCTCGTCTGAGCCATCCACAACGCCGTGTCAAGCGTCCGGGGGCGACCTATCGCTTTGTTAGCATGAGCGGGCTCCGGGGCGCACCACACCACCCACACCGCTTCGCGTGACCGGAGGACGGTTCCGGGGGTTCGATGATGGCGCAGCGCATGCCTTCCGCGCCGCCCGTCCTGCCCGGGCTGACCTACGTGAGACCTCTCGGATCCGGCGGATTCGCCGACGTCTTCCTCTATGCGCAGGACATGCCGCGCCGACAGGTCGCCGTGAAGGTGCTGCCGAGCGATGTCGGCGACCCCGACCTGCTTCGCATGTTCAACGCCGAGGCCGACGTGCTCGCGCACCTGTCGGCGCACCCCTCGATCGTCACCGTCTACCAGGCCGGCATCTCGGCCGACGGACGCCCGTACATCGTGATGGAGTACTGCCCCGGGTCGCTCGCTCAGCGGTACCGCCTCGAGCGGCTGCCGGTCGACGATGTGCTCGCCACGGGTGTGCGCATGGCGAGCGCCCTCGAGTCGGCGCACCGTGCCGGCCTCATCCACCGCGACGTCAAGCCCAGCAACATCCTCGTGACGACCTTCGGCTCACCGGTGCTCGCCGACTTCGGCATCGCGTCGGCGCTCGCCCGCTCCTCGAGCGAGGAGGTGCTCGCGATGTCGATCCCGTGGAGCGCGCCCGAGGTCGTCGAGGAGCAGAGCAGCGGCACGATCTCGAGCGAGGTGTGGAGTCTCGGCGCCACCGTCTATTCGCTTCTCGCCGGCCACAGCCCGTTCGAACGACGTGAACGCGGGCAGAACTCGAAGGACCAGCTGCGCCGACGCATCGCCCGGGCGAGCTACACCGAGATCGCCCGCACCGACGTGCCCGCCGAGCTGCAGCAGGTGCTGCAGCGGGCGATGAGCCGGGATCCACGGAAGCGGTATCCGACGGCGTTGGCCTTCGCCGAGGCGCTGCGCGAGGTGCAGCGCGACCTCGGCCTGGCTCTGACCCCCCTCGAGGTGGCGCAGGGTGAGTGGGAGCCCGGGGTCGCCGCGGTCGATCTGACGGATGCCACGCTCCGCGGCAGCGTGCGCTCGCACGTCGTCCACGACTCACGCCGCAAGAAGCGGGAGCAGTCCGGTGTGCGCGGGCTCGCGCGCGATGAGGACTCCGACATCTCCGCGCCGACGCGCGGCGGTGCGCGGGTGCCCTGGGTGCTGGCCGGTGTCGCGGCCGCGGCGGTGGCCGCTCTGGTCGTGATGGTCGTGCTCGTCGTGGTCGGAGTGATCTGAGTGCGGCGCGTCGGGATCATCGCCACCGTCTCCGCGGTGGTGGTCGCCGGTCTCGTCGTCGCGCTCGCGGTGGTGTGGCCAGGTCTCGATGCGCAGGAGACGCCGAAGTACGACACCTCGGTGTGGGCGCTGCAGACCGGCGACGGCCGGCGGTACGCGCGGGTGAACACCAGCATCGGAGAGCTCGACACCGTGCGCTCGATCAGCAACCCGAGCGAGGTGGCGCAGGGACCTGACGGGGCGTACCTCTACTCGGACAGCTTCACGAAGCTCACGAAGATCGACCCCGCGCAGCCGGTGAACCTCGACGAGGAGACCCTGCGCGCATCCGACTCGACACCGTCGGGAACGAAGGATGTCGCCACCTCCGGCGACTTCGCGGCCTACCTGACCGACGCGGGCGCCGTGTTCGCGGGCCGGCTGTCCACAGGATCGTCGAGCCTCGTCGACCCGGACGCCGCCACCGACAACGCGCCCCAGTATGCGGCGGATGCGATCGCGGTCGATGCCCGCGGCCGGCTGTACGCCTATTCGAAGCGCGACAAGCAGGTGCTCGTCTACGACATCGTCACGGGGAAGCAGCTGCGCCGGGACGACGCGAGCGCGATCGATCCGGCGACGCCGCTGATCTCGGCCGCGGGGGACACGTGGGTGCTGGTGGGCGCCGACACCGGCGACGTCCTCGTGCAGGGGCGCGCCGCCGAGAAGATCCCGGTCACCGGCACGGCCGTGGTCGGGGCACCCTCCACCTCCGTGGGTGCGGTCTACGTCGCGTCGGCCTCGGCACTCGTGAGCGTGCCGGTCGACGGGTCGTCCCCGCGGGTCGAGGAGGGGTCCGAAGGAGGCGCGAGCCTCGGTGTTCCGGCGACCCCCGTCGTGCACGACGGCGAGGTCTTCGCGGCGTGGGTCGGCACGGGCGCCGACGGCGGGGTGCTGTGGAGCTCGAAGACCGGTCGCAAGACGCTCGACTACGGCGGATTGAGCCTCCCCAACGACGTGCGCCCGGCGTTCGTGCAGAGCGCGAACGCGGTCATCCTCAACGAGACGCGCTCCGGATGGGTGTGGCTCGTGCCCGACGGCACCCTCGTGACATCCAGCCAGGACTGGTCGCTGGATGATCGCACCGATCCGACGCAGGCGCAGAGCGATCAGCAGCAGCAGGTGGTCATCGACCCGAAGCCGCCGATCGCGGAGCCCGACACGTTCGGGGTGAGAGCGGGCGCTCTCGTGTCGCTGCCGGTCCTCCTGAACGACCACGACCCCAACCAGGACGTGCTGAGCATCGATCCGGCCTCCGTCACCGGACTCGATCCCGGCTTCGGCACCCTCAGCATCACCGACAACCGTCAGCAGTTCGCCGTGCAGGTCGCGCCGGGTGCGAGCGGCACGGCCACGTTCCAGTACGCGGTGAGCGACGGCACGACCTCCGACGGCCTTCTCTCGAAGCCGACGACCGTGACGCTGACCGTCGTGCCGCCGTCCCAGGACGGTGCGCCGGTGTGGTGCGGCGTCGAGAAGTGCCTGCAGCCGTGGCCGACCCCGGAGGTCGCGCGAGGGGGCACAGTGACGGTGCCGGTGCTGCCCGGCTGGGTCGACCCCGAGGGCGACCCGGTGTTCCTGCTGAGCGTGCAGAACCCGTCGGGCGTCGGCACCGTCGCGGCATCCCCGTCGGGGGAGGTCGTCTATCAGCACGCCGACGACGGGTCGGGTGGCGAGCAGCAGATCGACCTCATCGTCACCGTGTCGGATACGACCGGCAAGACCGCCGAGCGCACGCTGACGATCAGGGTGACGCCCCAGCCGAAGCTCACCGTGCAGTCGTTCGCGTCGGTCGACGTCGTCGGCGCGGGTGCCGAGATCGACGTGGCCCCGCACGTGACGGGTACGGCGGGTTCACTGCACCTCACCTCGGTGCGGGTGCTCGATCAGGCCGCCGCGAGCGCGACGATCGTGGACGGCTCGACCCGTTTCGACTTCTCGGCGCAGGCGGCGGGCACCTATCGCGTCGACTTCACGGTCTCCGATGGGCAATCGGATGCCACGGGCACCGCCAAGATCACCCTGCTCCCCGCCGACGCGCCCGCGCAGCTGGCGACGGCCCCGGTCGTCGCGTTCGTGCATCCGCAGCAGGACGCCACCCTCGACGTGCTGAAAGCCGTCTCGAACCCGACCGGCCGGGTGCTTCTGATCAACGACATCGTCGGCACCGCGGCGTCGGGGGCGAGCCTGTCCGTGGACGGTGTGGGTCAGAGCTACATCCGCGTCTCGGGTACGACGGCGACGGGCGCGTCGGGACTGCTCGGCACCGTGACCTATGCGGTCAGTGACGGCACCGATGACGCGGGCTCCCGCGTCACCGGCACCGCGACGGTCTACCTGCTTCCCGAGGCGCCCGAACTCGCCCCCATCGCCGTCGACGACACCGTCACCGTGCGCGAGGGCACTCAGATCGACATCCCCGTGCTCGACAACGACATCTCGCCGGCCGGAGGGGTGCCGGTGCTCGATCCCTCCTCGGTGCGCTCCTCGACGCCGGATGCGCTCGCCTTCGCCTCGGGAAGCACGCTGCGCTACCTCGCCCCGGCCACCCCCGGCGACTACACCGTGGAGTACTCCGACTACACATCGGGCTCGCCGAGGCTGCAGTCCACCGCGACCGTGCACGTGCACGTGCTGTCGAACGACACGAACCGTGCCCCGACCCCGCGCACGCTCGAGGGTCGCGTGCTCGCCGGTCAGTCGGTGCTGATCCCGTTCGACGGGTACGGCATGGACCCCGACGGCGACACCGTCACCCTCACCGGCATCGACGGGCAGCCGCAGAGCGGTGTCGCCACGATCTCGCCCGACGGCGCCTCGATCCTCTACACGTCGGTGTCGGGCTACCGCGGTCAGGTGTCTTTCACCTACGAGGTGACGGACGAGTTCGGCGCGGTCGGCAAGGGCACGGTGCGGGTCGGGGTGCTCGACGACCAGTCGAACCCGAGCCCGGTCACCTTCACCGACTACGTGCAGGTGCAGGCGAGCGAGACCAACAGTGTGCGGGTGAGTCCCCTCGCCAACGACATCGATCCGACGATGCAGGGTCTGACGCTCACCGACGTGCGCCCCGACCTCCCGGCGACTCTCGACGACGGATCTCCCAACCCGCAGTACGAGGCCGAGAAGGCGCGGGTGACCTCGACGACCGACGGCATCGTGGTCATCACGGCCGGCACCGATCCGGGAACCACGTCGTTCCTCTACGACGTGAAGTCGGGGTCCGGCAACACCGGTCGTGGACTCATCGTGGTGCAGGTCATCCGCGATCCCGTGCCGGATTACCCGATCGTCGCCGACACCGTGCTCACTCCCGAGAATCGCGACGACATCGTCGGCGGTGTCGACGTGCTCACGGGCAGGTCGAGCTGGTCGGCGGGCGATGTGTCGTCGCTGACGGTGTCGCTGTGGCATCCCGTCGCGGGCTTCACCGCCGACGGACGCACGATCTCCGGCGCGGTGCCCGAGGCGACCGAGCTGATCCCGTTCGTCGTCACGGGGAAGATCGGCGACACGCAGGTCTCGACGTACGCGTTCCTGCGTGTACCGGGGCGCAACGACATGTCGGTGTCGCTGCAGCCGAGCATCCGGCCGGTGCAGGTCACCGAGCTGGAGTCGGCGGAGTTCGACATGACCGACCTCGTCAGCGCACCGCGCGGGACGACGATCGAGGTCGGCTCGGATGTCTCGGCCTCCGGGGCGCGGCAGGGTGCCCTGTGCTCCGTGGTCTCGGGCACCGTGCTGCGTTACGACGCGAACGCGAACGCCCCCTGGGTCGACGCATGCCGCGTGCCGGTCCGCGTCGTCGGCCAGCAGCAGTGGACCTACCTGTCGGTGCCCATCACCGTCATCCCGCGCGACCCGCAGCCGCAACTGTCCCCGGCCTCGATCACCGTCGGCCCGGGGGAGACCCAGACGTACGAACTCAAGACGATGACGACGTGGCAGCTGCGCCCCGACTGGGAGAACATCCGCTACGCGGTGCAGTACTCCGGGTCGCTGTTCCAGGTCTCGCTCGCGGGCTCGGTGCTCACTGTCACCGGAAACGACCGGGCGCTCCCGGGTGCCCAGGACGCCGTGGTGGTCACCGTCACGAACTACACCTCGGTGCAGCCGGCGCGTCTGATCCTGAGGGTGGGCGCGGCGCCGTCGACGCTGCCCGCGGGCGGCACCGTGGCGCGGCAGTGCTCCCAGGCGAACGGCTCCTCGTGCACGTTCGCGGTCATCGGCGCGAGCGGCGAGGTCAATCCGCTGCCGCGCACGCCGCTGATCGTCGTGGCGGCGCGTCCGGTCGGCGCGTGCGTCGGGGTGAGCTTCCAGGTCGCGTCGCCCACGAGCGTCACCGCCTCGTGGACATCGGATGCCCCGGGCGCGACGTGCACGGCTGCGTTCTCCGTGCAAGATGCGCAGGGCCGCATCACGACCGCCGAGCGCGACGGCACGATCCTGCTCGATCTGCAGGGATACCCCAAGGCTCCCGCGAGCGTGCGGCAGACCGACTACGCCGACGGCACCTTGACGCTCCGGGTCGACCCCGGTGCCGCCGCGCTGGCGTACCCGGCGCTCACCGGGTTCGTCGTGCGCTGGCAGGGACAGGTCGTCGCCCAGTGCGCCCCGAACGGTGTCTGCCCCGACATCTCTGCGCCCAACGGCGAGCAACGCACCTACGAAGTCTGGGCGGTCAACGCCGTCGGCGAGTCGCGATCGAGCGTGCGCACCCTGGGCTGGGCGTACGACGCGCCGGCCACGCCGGGTCAGGTCACCGCGACCCCCCTCGTCACCGCCGACGGGTCGGGCAAAGTCGTCGACCTGCAGGTGAGCGGGATCGACGCGGCCCAGACGGGCTCGCTGCGCATCCAGAGCGCCGTCGGCGAGACGCGCACCGTGACCATCGCGCCGAACCAGACGAGCGTCTCGGTGTCACGGTTCGTGGTCGGATCGAACACCCAGACCCCGGTGACGGTGACACCTGTCTCGCGCTACTCGCTCCCGCCCGGGCTCGCGGGGTCGACAGCCGGGTCGGCGGCGACGGTGAACACGAACGGCGTGGGTGCGCCGGTGAACGCCGCCCTGGCGCTGCAGGCCACCTCGAATGGGAACGGCACGTCGACGATCCTCGCCACCGGCACGGCCCAGCCCGGCGGCGATGGGTCGCAGCTGCGCTTCGGCGTCGTGCAGGGCACCGGCGGGTGCACGGCATCACAACCTCCCACGAGCGGGTCCGGCACGTATCAGGTCGAGTCGACGGTGCCCGACGGGATCGTGTACACCTTCACGCTCTGCGTGCGGTCGATGATCGGCGGCACGTCCTTCGGGGACGCGGGCGACACCGAGCAGGTGCGCGCCGTGCAGAGCCAGGCCGCCCCGCAGGGCTACACCTTCACGGTCGCCCCCGCACCGCAGGTCTCCGCCAGCACGCCGAACCAGGTGTTCTGGACGATCCAGAGCGCGCCGACCTCGACCGAGCAGCCGCCGACGAACAACCACGCGGAGTTCTCCGGATACCCGACGAACGTCGTCGGCTCCGACCCGGGGATCCGGGTGCGGTACGTGCACAACGACTGGGGCACGACCAGCAACTGGGCCGATGTGACGCCCGCCGCCGGGTCCGCGCCGTACCAGCTGCAGGCGCGGTGGAGCGCCGTCTGCACGACCGGCTCCGATCTGCAGCGCACAGGGGCCTCGTCGAACAGCCGGGCCGCCCTCACGTTCTCCGACGTGCATTACTACCGCAACGGACTGCTCGGACCGGTCGAGCTCACCCCGGACGCGAACGATCCCTGGCTGGTTCCGGCGGGCGCCGACTACGCGACCCTGTCGGTCGCCGTCGAC
The DNA here is from genome assembly GCF_001725695.1 of Microbacterium sp. SCN 71-21. Lineage (NCBI taxonomy): Bacteria > Bacillati > Actinomycetota > Actinomycetes > Micrococcales > Microbacteriaceae > Microbacterium > Microbacterium sp. SCN 71-21. Next base: position 40,368 of record NZ_MEGA01000020.1, on the reverse strand, counting down.
TGGTCGGCGACCGGGTGGAACGTGAACGGCTACTCCACCAGCTTCCGCGTCGACTGCAACCCGCCCAGCGCGGGCGGCTGAGCCGCGGCATCCCTCTGTTCCCCGTCCCCTCACGCAAAGGATTCCCGATGACCCTCACGCAGGAGCAGGCCACCTGGTTCGCGCAGACGTTCGGTCAGATCGCCGACAACGTCGAACGGGCGATCCTCGGCAAGCGGCACATCGTGGAACTGGTGCTCACCTCGATGCTGAGCGACGGGCACGTGCTGCTCGAGGACGTCCCCGGCACCGGCAAGACGTCCCTCGCGCGGGCGCTCGCGCAGTCCGTGCAGGGCACGAACACGCGCATCCAGTTCACCCCCGACCTGCTGCCCGGCGACATCACCGGCATCACCGTGTACGACCAGAAGTCGGGGTCGTTCGAGTTCCACTCCGGGCCGATCTTCGCGAACATCGTGCTCGCGGACGAGATCAACAGGGCGAGCCCCAAGACCCAGTCGGCGCTGCTCGAGGTGATGGAGGAGGGCAAGGTCACCGTCGACGGCGTGTCCCGCGCGGTCGGCGATCCGTTCCTCGTGCTCGCGACCCAGAACCCGGTGGAGCAGGCGGGCACCTACCGGCTGCCGGAGGCGCAGCTGGACCGGTTCCTGATGCGCACCTCGCTCGGGTATCCCGACCACGCGGCGACGGTGCGCATCCTCGACGGCGCCGCGGTCGCCACGGCCGATCTCCCTCCGATCGTCACTCCGCAGGCGCTCGCCGGCATGGCCGACCTCGCGTCGCACACCTATGTCGATGCCCTCGTCCTCGACTACATCGCGCGCATCGTCGACGCGACCCGCTCGGCCGACGAGGTGCGCCTCGGGGTGTCGATCCGCGGGGCGCTCGCGCTCACTCGCGCCACCCGCACGCGCGCCGCCTCGCAGGGGCGCACCTACGCCACCCCCGACGACGTGAAGTCCCTCGCGGTCGCGGTGCTCGCCCACCGGCTGATCCTGCACCCGGAGGCCGAGTTCGACGGCGTCACCCAGGAGGCCGTCGTCGGCGAGGTGCTGCTCGACGTCGCGCCTCCCACTCAGCGCGAGACCGCATGACGCTGAACGACTCGCGCGTCGCGCGCACGCAGACCTCGGGGCACACGACCACCGCCCGCACGCAGGTGACCACGGTCGGTGGCCGCCGCATCGTGGGCGCCGTCGTGTGGCTGACCGAGGTGGGTGCGGCCACCGCGGAGTGGCTGCGCGACACGGTGCGTCCGGCGGGTGCGGTGCTGGCGGTCGCCGGCACGGCAGGCCTCGTGCTCGGGCTCGTGTTCGGGTGGGTGGAGGCGATCGTCGCCGGATGCCTCGGACTGCTGCTGCTGGCGATGGCGGTGCCGTTCCTGTTCGGCGGCCGGTCGTACGACGTCGACCTCACGATGACGCATCAGCGCGTGGTGGCGGGGGACGCGGTGGACGGTCGCATCGTGGTGCGAAACGTCGGTCGACGCACCGCCCTTCCGGGGCGTCTCGACGTGCCGGTCGGGCGTGGGCTCATCGAGATCGGGGTACCGCTGCTGCGTCCCGCCCAGCAGGTGGTTCAGCCGGTGGAGATCCCGTCGCTGCGTCGCGGCATTGTGACGGTGGGCCCGGTGACGACCGTACGGGGCGATCCGATCGGGATGCTGCGCCGCGAGCGTGCGTTCGAGGACGTCCACGAGCTGTTCGTGCACCCGCGTACGGCCACGCTCCCGTCGACGAGTGCGGGCCTCATCCGCGACCTCGAGGGTGCCGCGACCCGCCGGCTCGTCGATGCGGACATGTCGTTCCACGCCATCCGCGAGTACACACCGGGCGACTCTCGCCGACAGGTGCATTGGAAGTCGACCGCGAAGACGGGGCGGCTGATGGTGCGCCAGTACGAGGAGTCGCGTCGCTCGCGCATGGCTGTCGTGCTCGCGGTCGCGGCGACAGAGTACGCCGACGCCGACGAGTTCGAACTCGCCGTCTCCTGCGCGGCGTCGCTCGGGCTCCGTGCCGTTCGCGACGCGCGCGAGCTCGACATCCTGGCCGGGTCCGCGATCCCCCGGGTGGTGCGAGGTCGGCTGCGCGCGGTGCAGCACCTGCCGACGATCGCGGCGCGGCCGCTCCTCGACGGTTTCAGCGGCGTCGAAAGGCTGGAGAACACGGTTCCGGTCGACCAGGTGTGCCGGGCCGCCGTCGAGGCGAACGAGCGGCTCTCGGTCGCGTTCCTCGTGCTGGGGTCCACGCTGACCCTCAGCCGGGTGCGGCAGATCGCGCTCGCGTTCCCGGCGGACACCGCGGTGTTCGCCGTCATCTGCGATGAGCGCGCGCATCCGCGCCTGCAGGTGCTCGGCTCTCTCACGGTGCTCACCGTCGGCACCGTCGACGACCTCGCAGGTCTGCTGCTGCGGGGGGCGACGTCGTGAGCGCGGCACGCGGTCGCACCGCGTCGCCCTGGCCGCGGGTGGTGGCCGGGGCATCGTATGTGCTGACGATGGTCGTGCTCGGAACGGTCGCGACCTGGCCGATCTACCGCACCGCGTGGCTGCTCGTCGTCGTCGCGGTCGCGGCGGTCGTGGGTGCGGTGATCGCCGCTGCGGTGACGCGGCGACGACTGCCGTGGTGGGTGGTGGTGCTCGCGCTTCTCGGTGCCGTCGCCGTGCTGGGCGTGCCCGTGACGATGCCGGGGCGCCTGAGCGCGCTCGATCAGCTCGGCGGCGGGTTCGTCGAGCTCGCGCGCGGAGTCGCGCTCGCGTGGAAGGACCTGCTCACGGTCGACCTTCCCGTCGGCGACTACCGCAACCTGCTCGTCCCCGTGTTCGTGACCTTCCTGGTCGCGACGACCCTGGCGCTGCTGGCGGCCTGGCGGGCCGACCGCCGTGCGGTGCTCGCGGTGCCGGCGGCCGTCGCGATGCCCGTGTTCGGTCTGCTCTTCGGCCGCTCCGTGACGAGCGATCCGCTCGTGCTCGGCCCGGTGTCCGTCCCCGCCCCGATCGAGACCTTCGTGGGGGTGGCGACCGTGGTCGCCGCCCTTCTCTGGCTCGCATGGCGGGAGCGGGATCAGCGGCTGCGCCTGCTCGAGGCCGCGGCCGGGGCCAGCGGCATCCGCGCCCGGCGACTGCGCACGGGGTTCTCGGGTGGCCGGCTCGCCCTCGCCGCCGGAATGGTGGTCGTGGCTGTCGTGGTCACGGCGGCGGTCGTACCGTTCGCCGCCCGCGGCCTCGACCGCGAGGTGCTCCGCAGCGCGGTCGGGCCGACGATCGACCTCGCGGCCGAACCGAGCCCGCTCTCCACCTATCGGTCGCTGTTCAGCGACACCCAGGCCGACCTGGTGCTCTTCCAGGTGACGACGACGGGCACCGCGCCCGCTCGAGTGCGGCTTGCGACCCTCGACGTGTACGACGGCGAGATCTACCGTGCCGGTTCCTCCGGTGACGGGCGCTTCGTGCGCGTGCCGTCGAGCCTCGATGCGGGTGCGGGCACCGCGATCGACGCAACCGTGACGATCGGCGGCCTCAGCGGCATCTGGCTGCCGACCCTCGGCCAGGTCTCGTCGGTCGACTTTCAGGGGTCGCGTGCCGCGGCCCTCAGCGACGGCTTCTACTACAACGCCGATGCGCAGGCGGGCGTCGACACCGTGCCGAACGGCCTCGGCGCGGGTGACGTCTATCGCGTGACAGGGGTCGACCCGATCACCCCCGATCTCGCGACCGTGCGGGCTCCGGGAGGCGCGGCCACCTCGGTGACCCTGCCCGACAACCTCACGAAGTGGGTCGAGGTCCACCAGACCGGCACGGGGGGCGAGGCGCTGTCGGGGCTGGTCGCCCTGCTGAGGGCGCGCGGCTATCTCAGCCATGCCCTGTCGGTGTCGACCGGGGAGACCCCGGTGTGGATGGCGGGGCTCGCGGACTACACCTTCCAGCCCAGTGCGGCCGGTCACTCGCTCGCGCGCGTCGACCAGCTCTTCGCGAAGCTGCTCCAACGCGAGGCCGACCCGCAGGCGGCGGCGACCGACAACTACGTCGCAGCCGTCGGCGACGACGAGCAGTTCGCCGTCGCGGTCGCCCTCATCGCGAACAAGCTCGGCTTCCCGGCCCGCGTGGTTCTCGGCGCCCGTCTCAGCTCGGCGGACGCGACGGTGCCCGTGTGCGTGGACGGAGCTTGCCGTGCCGACGACCTGAGCGCCTGGACGGAGGTGCGCGACGACCAGGGGCAGTGGATCGCGGTGGATGCCACCCCGCAGCACGCCCAGTCGCCGAGCCTCGAGGTGACGCGACAGCGCGACCCCGAGAACGTCACCGAGGTGCGTCCCGACTCGGTCGACGAGGTCGCACCGCCGAACCCGGTGCAGCAGGACTCCGATCGGCAGGCTTCGTCGGCGGGTGACTCCGGCTGGGACCTCGCCTGGCTGTGGGCGACGCTGAAGATCGGCGGCCTCGTGCTGCTCGTGCTGCTTGTGCTCGGGGGGCCGTTCCTCCTCGTGGCCGGGGCGAGGTTCTTCCGGCGGCGCTCGCGCCGGCTGCAGGCGGATCCGGCGCAGAAGGTGGCGGGGGGCTGGGATGAGTACGTGGATGCCGCGATCGACGCGGGTCGTGCGCGGCCGGCGAGCCGCACGCGGCGCGAGCTCGCCGCGCTCTACGGCACACCGAGCGGGACGGTGCTCGCCGACGGCGCCGATGAGGCGGTGTTCTCGCCCCGTCCGCCCAGCGCCGAGGAGGCGGACGCGTTCTGGCGCATCGTCGACGTGGAGCGCCGCGGCTTCGCCGGTGGCCAGGGGTTCTGGCGAAAACTCGCCACGGCTCTATCGTTGAGATCATTCGTGCGGTTCGCCGCGCCGAGGTTCACGCGCTCGTCCACCCGATCGGGCGCCCGTGCAGGATCGACCGGAAGGGGGACGCGCCGGACTCGCCGTCCCGCGCGCTAGGACATGTCGAACTCGTCCACTCTGGCCATCGTGCTGGTGCTGTACCTCGTGATCGTTGCGGCCCTGTACGTCTGGGTCGCGTTGTCGCTGTCCGCCGTGTTCCGCAAGGCGGGCGTCGAGAGCTGGCGCGCGTGGGTGCCGGTGTTCAACATCGCGAGCCTCCTGCAGCTCGGCGGGCTCTCGCCGTGGCTGGTGCTGCTGGGGCTCGTGCCGGTGTTCGGCTGGCTCTTCCTCTGGGTCGTCGTGGTCGTCGCGGCGCACCGCGTCAACCAGGGTTTCGGGCTCGGCAGCGGGTTGACCGTGCTCGCGGCGCTGCTCTTTCCGGTGTGGGCGACCGTCGTCGGATTCGGCTCCGCTCGATGGATAGCGGGTCCGGTCGCCGGTCCCGTCCGCTCATCGCTGCGGGCGCCTGCACGCGTGTCGTCGCCGATGGATGCCGCGGCGCCCCCGTCGTCCGCCGCGCCACTGCCGTCTCCGGCAGACCTCGCGGTCGCCGATGATGCCGTCCGTCCCGCATCGACCGGTGCGGCGCCTGCCGCGCCGCTTCCCCCCGCGGCCGCGACTGCCGCTTCCGCGCCGACGCCGGCCGCCGCCGCGGCGGCCCCTGCCGCGTGGACTCCGCCGACGACGCCGCCTGCGGCGCCCGCGTCCTCCGCCCCTGCGGTCGCCGAGACCCCGTGGCAGGCGCCCGCCACGCCGTCCCCCGCGCCGGGCTCGTCGATCTTCGCGGACCTGTGGCCGGAGGAGGACAGCGAGCGGTTCGACCGACCCACCCCGGAGTCCCCGGCCCCCGCGTCAGCGGCACCGACACCGCCGGTTGAGGTGCCGGTGGATGCGAACGGTTTCCCTGCCCGCCCCGTCTTCGGGGACGGCCGTGACGAGATCGACGAGCTGAGCGCGGGCATCTCGTTCCGCTCGGTGCCCTCGGCTCCGGTGTCGTCGGTCCTGCCCGCCGATCGTGGCGACGCACTGGTCCCGCCGATGCGTTCCGACGAGCCCGTCGCCGACAACGAGACGGTCGATCTCTCCGATGCGGCCTCGGGTGCGCGCCGGGCCTCCGCCGCCGTCGACGATCCCGCGAGTCCCGTGCCGTGGCGCGCCCCCGATGCGACCGGCGGCCTCTCCGACACGACGGATGCCCCGTCTCTCACCCGTTCGCCGGCGCGGGGGGCGTGGCAGCCCCCGATCGTCGACCCGGTGTTCCCCGAGATCACCGGCGAGGTCTCGGCGGTGGCCGGAGCGCCCGTCGCCGGAGTGCCGCGTTCGGCGGCCGGCGCGGTCTCGGCGCAGTGGCATGCCGAGGACGACCTCGAGGACGGGGCCGACGCGACGGTGATCGCCCGGCGGAGGAAGGTGCGCTGGTCGCTTGCCACCGCCCGGAACGCGAGCGTGGAACTGACCGCCGACGTCGTCATCGTGGGGCGCCGCCCCGCCGCCGATCCCGCGCATCCCGGTGCGCAGCTCGTGCCGCTCAGCGATGACACCCGGACGGTGTCCAAGACCCATGCGCTTCTGCGCCTGCAGGGCGACCGGTGGTACATCACCGATCTGCACTCGACGAACGGCGTGCTGTTCTCCACCGTCATGGGCACCGACGTCGAGATCGAGCCGGGGGTCGAGGCGGAGGCAGGTGACCGGTTCTTCCTCGGCGACGTCGAGGTGCGGCTGAACCGGGTCGAGGGGTGAGCGATCCGCTCGACGATCGCACCGAGCTCAGCGCTCGGCGGGTCGATCCGGCCGACGATCGCACCCAGGTGAGTGCTCGGCGGGCCGACCCTGTCGACGATCGCACCGAGCTCAGCGCTCGACGGGCCGACCCTGCCGGCGACCGCACCGAGGCGAGTGCTAGGCGGGCCGCGGCATCCGTCGCCGGAGTCCAGCCGCCGGTCGCGCACGCATCCGAGGAGGCGACCGCGGTCTCGGCCCGTCGGCTGCCCGACGATGCCACGGCACCTCGGGTCTCGCGGCGAGCCGCCCCGCCCGTGCCCGGCGCTCCCGACGCGCTGTTCCCCGCACGTGAGGGTCGCGCGCCGGCCGCGGATCCGCCGATCTATCGCCCGCGTCCGCCCGCCGCGGTGTTCGCCGAGCGGGCCCCCGCGCCGGTGCGCCCCGCGCAGCATCGGGTGGACGGGGCATCCGTCATCGCGGCTCGTCGTCGTGCCGCACGCAGGCGCCTCGCCGTGCTGATCATCGCCGCCGCGGGCCTCGCGGTGCTCGGGGTGACGGTGGCCGTGCTGCTGCTCGTGTTCCGGTGATCCCGCGCGTTTGACCGACCCCGAAAATCCCGCGTATCATTGATCGGGTGTGCGCCCATGCGCGCCCTGTGCTGTGCCCCGGTGCAACGCAGGCGTTCATCGCCCACACATCTCAGGGAAGGGCCTGCGAACAGGTCACCCCCACGGCATATCCATCACAGAACGCGGTCCAGTCATTCTGCGCCGCCGATGGATCCACGTGAGCCCGGAGCGACACGGAACGCAAAGAACCGTGACGAGCCGGGGGAGACACGAACGCTGTCACCGTGCAGCACAAACAAGGAGAGAACGTGCCAACCATTCAGCAGTTGGTTCGCAAGGGCCGGTCGCCGAAGGTCTCCAAGACCAAGGCTCCCGCACTGAAGTCGAACCCGCAGCAGGCGGGCGTCTGCACCCGCGTGTACACGACGACCCCGAAGAAGCCGAACTCGGCGATGCGCAAGGTCGCCCGTGTGAAGCTCCGCAACGGCGTCGAGGTCACCGCCTACATCCCCGGTGAGGGCCACAACCTGCAGGAGCACTCGCTCGTGCTCGTGCGCGGCGGCCGTGTGAAGGACCTTCCCGGTGTCCGCTACAAGATCGTCCGCGGCGCGCTCGACACGCAGGCCGTGAAGAACCGCAAGCAGGCCCGTAGCCGCTACGGCGCGAAGAAGGGTTGAGTTAGATGCCTCGTAAGGGTCCCGCCCCTCGCCGCCCCGTCGTCAACGACCCGGTCTACGGCGCTCCGATCGTCACCCAGCTCGTCAACAAGATCCTTGTCGACGGCAAGAAGTCCCTCGCCGAGTCGATCGTCTACGGCGCCCTCGCCGGCGTCGAGTCGAAGAACGGCCAGGACGCGGTCACCACGCTCAAGAAGGCGCTCGACAACGTGCGCCCCACCCTCGAGGTCAAGAGCCGCCGCGTCGGCGGCTCGACCTACCAGGTTCCCGTCGAGGTCAAGGCGCACCGCGCCAACACCCTCGCGCTGCGCTGGCTCGTGAGCTACGCGAAGGGCCGTCGTGAGAAGACGATGACCGAGCGTCTGCAGAACGAGATCCTCGACGCGTCGAACGGCCTCGGTGCCGCGGTCAAGCGCCGCGAGGACACCCACAAGATGGCCGAGTCGAACCGCGCCTTCGCGCACTACCGCTGGTAACAGCCCCCTGCCGGCTCCGGAGCCTCGCGCCCCGGAGCCGGCACCCCCGCGACATCCCTCCCTCTACGTAAGGAAGAACCCGTGGCACAAGAAGTGCTCACCGACCTCACGAAGGTCCGCAACTTCGGCATCATGGCGCACATCGATGCCGGAAAGACGACGACGACCGAGCGCATCCTCTTCTACACGGGCATCACCCACAAGATCGGCGAAGTGCACGACGGTGCGGCGACGATGGACTGGATGGCCCAGGAGCAGGAGCGCGGCATCACGATCACGTCGGCCGCGACCACGTGCTTCTGGAACGGCATCCAGCTCAACATCATCGACACCCCCGGTCACGTGGACTTCACGGTCGAGGTCGAGCGCAACCTTCGCGTGCTCGACGGCGCCGTCGCCGTCTTCGACGGCAAGGAGGGCGTGGAGCCCCAGTCCGAGACCGTGTGGCGCCAGGCCGACAAGTACGACGTCCCCCGCATCTGCTTCGTCAACAAGATGGACAAGCTCGGCGCGGACTTCTACTTCACCGTCGAGACCATCGTGAAGCGCCTGGGCGCGAAGCCGCTCGTGCTGCAGCTCCCGATCGGTGCCGAGTCCGACTTCCTCGGTGTCATCGACCTCGTCGAGATGCGCGCCCTGGTGTGGCCCGGCGACGCCAAGGGTGACGTGACCATGGGCGCCAAGTACGAGGTGCAGGAGATCCCCGCCGACCTCGCCGACAAGGCCGCCGAGTACCGCGAGAAGCTGCTCGAGACCGTCGCCGAGAGCGACGAGGCCCTCCTCGAGAAGTACTTCGGCGGTGAGGAGCTCACGGTCGACGAGATCAAGGGCGCCATCCGCAAGCTCACGATCGCCAGCGAGCTCTACCCGGTGCTCTGCGGCTCGGCGTTCAAGAACCGCGGCGTGCAGCCGATGCTCGACGCGGTCGTGGACTACCTCCCGTCGCCGCTCGACATGCCGGCCGTCGAGGCTCACGACCCGAAGGACGAGGAGAAGGTGATCCTGCGTCACGCCGACGCCACGGAGCCCTTCGCCGCTCTTGCGTTCAAGATCATGACGCACCCCTTCTTCGGTCGACTCACCTACATCCGCGTCTACTCGGGCGGACTCGACTCCGGCGCCCAGGTCATCAACTCGACCAAGGGCAAGAAGGAGCGCATCGGGAAGATCTTCCAGATGCACGCCAACAAGGAGAACCCGGTCGACTCGGTCACCGCCGGTCACATCTACGCGGTCATCGGCCTCAAGGACACCACCACCGGTGACACCCTGAGCGACCCGAGCCAGCAGGTCGTGCTCGAGTCGATGACCTTCCCCGACCCGGTGCTCGAGGTGGCCATCGAGCCGAAGACCAAGGCCGACCAGGAGAAGCTGGGTCTCGCGATCCAGAAGCTCGCCGCAGAGGACCCGACGTTCCGCGTCGAGCAGAACTCGGAGACCGGCCAGACCGTCATCAAGGGCATGGGCGAGCTGCACCTCGACATCCTGGTCGACCGCATGAAGCGCGAGTTCAAGGTCGAGGCCAACGTCGGCAAGCCGCAGGTCGCCTACCGCGAGACCATCCGCAAGGAGGTTGAGCGTCACGACTACACCCACAAGAAGCAGACGGGTGGCTCGGGCCAGTTCGCGAAGATCCAGTTCAAGCTGGAGCCTCTCGAGGTCACGGCCGAGCAGACGTACGAGTTCGTCAACGCCGTCACCGGTGGACGCATCCCGCGCGAGTACATCCCGTCGGTCGACGCCGGTTTCCAGGACGCCATGAACGTCGGCGTGCTCGCCGGCTACCCGATGGTCGGTGTCAAGGCGACCCTCACCGACGGTGCGGCGCACGACGTCGACTCGTCGGAGATGGCGTTCAAGATCGCCGGCTCGATGGGCTTCAAGGAGGCCGCCCGCAAGGCCAACCCGGTTCTTCTCGAGCCGGTCATGGCCGTCGAGGTGCGTACCCCCGAGGAGTACATGGGTGACGTCATCGGCGACCTGAACTCCCGCCGCGGACAGATCCAGTCGATGGAGGATGCCTCGGGCGTCAAGGTCGTGCGTGCCCAGGTGCCGCTGTCCGAGATGTTCGGCTACATCGGCGACCTGCGCTCGAAGACCTCGGGTCGCGCCGTCTACTCGATGGTGTTCGACAGCTACGCCGAGGTCCCGCGCGCCGTCGCGGACGAGATCATCCAGAAGAACAAGGGCGAGTGATCGCCCGGATGTCGCGGGCGCTGCGGTGCCCGCGGCATCCCTTCCGGATCCCACAACTTCACATGAACCAACCAAAAACCTCTCTACTACACTGAGAACCATCCCCGTAGCGAACCGGTCGCAATCCAGCGACCGGGGCATCTACACGACCGTCCTGAGGAGGACCCAGTGGCTAAGGCCAAGTTCGAGCGGACCAAGCCGCACGTGAACATCGGAACGATCGGTCACGTCGACCACGGCAAGACCACGCTCACCGCCGCAATCTCGAAGGTGCTCGCCGACAAGTACCCGTCGGCCACCAACGTGCAGCGCGACTTCGCGTCGATCGACTCGGCTCCCGAGGAGCGTCAGCGCGGTATCACGATCAACATCTCGCACGTCGAGTACGAGACCCCGAAGCGTCACTACGCTCACGTCGACGCCCCCGGTCACGCCGACTACATCAAGAACATGATCACCGGTGCCGCCCAGATGGACGGCGCGATCCTCGTGGTCGCCGCCACCGACGGCCCGATGGCTCAGACCCGTGAGCACGTGCTGCTCGCCAAGCAGGTCGGCGTGCCCTACCTGCTGGTCGCGCTCAACAAGAGCGACATGGTCGACGACGAGGAGATCCTGGAGCTCGTCGAGCTCGAGGTCCGCGAGCTGCTGTCGTCGCAGGACTTCGACGGTGACAACGCTCCGGTCGTCCGCGTCTCGGGCCTGAAGGCTCTCGAGGGCGACGCCGAGTGGACCGAGAAGATCATCGAGCTCATGGACGCTGTCGACGAGTCGATCCCGGACCCGGTGCGCGACAAGGACAAGCCGTTCCTCATGCCGATCGAGGACGTGTTCACGATCACCGGTCGTGGCACCGTCGTCACCGGCCGTGCCGAGCGTGGCACGCTCGCGATCAACTCCGAGGTCGAGATCGTGGGTCTGCGCCCGACGCAGAAGACGATCGTCACGGGTATCGAGATGTTCCACAAGCAGCTCGACGAGGCCTGGGCCGGCGAGAACTGTGGTCTGCTCCTGCGCGGCACCAAGCGTGACGACGTCGAGCGCGGCCAGGTCGTCGTGAAGCCCGGTTCGGTCACCCCGCACACGAACTTCGAGGGCACCGCGTACATCCTGTCCAAGGACGAGGGTGGCCGCCACAACCCGTTCTTCACGAACTACCGCCCGCAGTTCTACTTCCGCACCACCGACGTGACCGGCGTCATCACGCTGCCCGAGGGCACCGAGATGGTCATGCCCGGTGACACCACCGACATGACGGTCGAGCTGATCCAGCCCATCGCCATGGAAGAGGGCCTCGGCTACGCGATCCGTGAGGGTGGCCGCACCGTCGGCGCCGGCACGGTGACGAAGATCATCAAGTAATCACTGCGCTTCCTGCGACGGGGTCGGGCCTTCGGGTCCGGCCCCGTCGTCGTTGTAGCGGGCGGATGCCGCGGAACGACGCGGATGCCGCGACACGCCCGGGTTTGCGACACGCCCGGGCTGCACGTACACTAGTGAGGTTCCACATTCCGGGGCTGTTGTCGCGCGCGAGCGCGGTTCCCCCGGATCACTGCCAGGGCAGTGCATAGGCAGCGCGAGAGCGCCGGTCTAGGCCGCGGGCAGCAGAACATCCCACCAAACTCCACGATCCGGAAACGGTCGGCGCACGCGTGCGTGCGGAGAGCGGTGGCCGGGTGGACACATCCGGTATGACACCAGAACAGCGGTGCAGGATCCGCGAGAGCGGAAGAAGTGCCATGGCGCGCGAGCGCCACCGTGCGTCCGATGCGTTCACGACGTAAGACGCGAGAAAGAGAGTGAGCAGACAAATGGCGGGACAGAAGATCCGCATTCGCCTGAAGTCGTACGATCACGCGGGCCTCGACAGCTCCGCGCGCAAGATCGTCGACACCGTGACCCGTGCCGGCGCGACCGTGGTGGGCCCCGCGCCTCATCGACATCATCGACCCGACGCCCAAGGCCGTCGACTCGCTGATGCGTCTCGACCTCCCGGCCGATGTCAACATCGAGATCAAGCTCTGAGGCCCACGATGACTGACATCAACTCCAAGGTTTCGAAGGGTCTGCTGGGAACCAAGCTCGGCATGACCCAGGTCTGGAACGAGAACGGCAAGCTCGTTCCCGTCACCGTCATCCAGGTGACGCCCAACGTCGTGACGCAGATCCGCACCGTCGAGAAGGACGGCTACAACGCCGTTCAGATCGCCGCGGGCCAGATCGACCCCCGCAAGGTCACCAAGCCCCTCGAGGGCCACTTCGAGGCAGCCGGCGTCACGCCGCGCCGCCACGTGACCGAGATCCGCACCGCCGACGCCTCCGACTACTCACTCGGTCAGGAACTGACGGCTGAGGGCGTGTTCGAGTCGGGCCAGCTGGTCGACGTCGTCGGCACCAGCAAGGGCAAGGGCACCGCCGGTGTCATGAAGCGCCACAACTTCAAGGGTGTCTCCGCGTCGCACGGTGCGCACCGCAACCACCGCAAGCCCGGTTCGATCGGCGCCTCGTCGACCCCGAGCCGCGTCTTCAAGGGCATGCGCATGGCCGGCCGTATGGGTGGCGAGCGCGTGACCGTCCTCAACCTCACGGTGCACGCCGTCGACGCCGAGAAGGGTCTGCTGCTCGTCAAGGGCGCCGTCCCCGGTGCCCGCGGCCGCCTCGTGTACGTCCGCAACGCAGTGAAGGGGGCCTGAGTCCATGTCTGACACGACTCTCGCGCTCGACGTCCACAGCGCCGCCGGCAAGAAGGCCGGCTCGGTGGAGCTTCCCGCCGCGCTCTTCGACGTCAAGACCAACGTCCCGCTCATCCACCAGGTCGTCGTGGCGCAGCTCGCCGCGGCTCGCCAGGGCACTCACTCGACCAAGCGTCGCGGTGAGGTCTCCGGTGCCGGCCGCAAGCCCTTCAAGCAGAAGGGCACGGGTAACGCCCGTCAGGGTTCGATCCGCGCGCCGCACATGACCGGTGGTGGCATCGTCCACGGCCCGAAGCCGCGCGACTACTCGCAGCGCACCCCCAAGAAGATGATCGCCGCCGCGCTCCTCGGTGCGCTGAGCGACCGCGCTCGCGGCGAGCGTCTTCACATCGTCGACTCGTTCGCGATCGACGGTGCACCTTCGACGAAGGCTGCGGCTGCGGTTCTCACCGCTCTCGCGCCGACGAAGAACGTGCTCGTCGTCGTCGAGCGCGATGACGAGCTCACGCTCAAGAGCGTGCGCAACATCTCGTACGTGCACGTGCTCTCGTTCGACCAGCTGAACGCCTACGACGTTCTGGTCTCCGACGACATCGTGTTCACCAAGGCCGCCTACGACGCGTTCGTCGCGGCGAAGACGGCCACTGAGGAGGTCTCCGCATGAGCACCGTCGGCAAGGACCCGCGCGACATCATCCTGAAGCCGGTCGTCTCCGAGAAGAGCTACGGGCTCATCGACGAGGGCAAGTACACGTTCCTCGTGGACCCGCGCTCGAACAAGACCGAGATCAAGCTCGCGATCGAGAAGATCTTCGGCGTCCAGGTGGCGTCGGTCAACACGATCAACCGCACGGGCAAGGCCCGTCGCACCCGCTTCGGCGTGGGCAAGCGCAAGGACACCAAGCGCGCCATCGTCACGCTCAAGTCGGGCACCATCGACATCTTCACGAGCGTCGGCTGACGTCGGGATAGAGGACTAGAGAAATGGCTATTCGCAAGTACAAGCCCACGACCCCCGGTCGTCGCGGCTCGTCGGTCGCCGACTTCGCCGAGATCACGCGTTCGACGCCGGAGAAGTCGCTGCTGCGCCCGCTCGCCAAGACCGGTGGCCGCAACAACCAGGGCCGCATCACCACCCGTCACATCGGTGGTGGCCACAAGCGTCAGTACCGCGTCATCGACTTCCGTCGCAACGACAAGGACGGCATCAACGCGAAGGTCGCTCACATCGAGTACGACCCCAACCGCACCGCGCGCATCGCGCTCCTGCACTACGTCGACGGCGAGAAGCGTTACATCCTCGCCCCGAACAAGCTGCAGCAGGGCGACGTGATCGAGTCCGGTCCCGCGGCCGACATCAAGCCCGGCAACAACCTGCCGCTGCGCAACATCCCCACCGGTACCGTCGTGCACGCCATCGAGCTGCGCCCGGGCGGCGGCGCGAAGCTCGCCCGCTCGGCCGGCGCCGGTGTGCGTCTCGTCGCGAAGGACGGCCCCTACGCCCAGCTGCGTCTCCCCTCGGGTGAGATCCGCAACGTCGACGCGCGCTGCCGCGCCACGATCGGCGAGGTCGGCAACGCCGAGCAGTCGAACATCAACTGGGGCAAGGCGGGCCGCAAGCGCTGGCTCGGCGTGCGTCCCACCGTCCGTGGTGTCGCGATGAACCCGGTCGACCACCCGCACGGTGGTGGTGAGGGCAAGACGTCCGGTGGTCGTCACCCCGTCACGCCGTGGGGTCAGGCGGAGGGTCGTACCCGTCACGCCAACAAGGAAAGCGACAAGTACATCGTCCGCCGTCGCACCGCCGGCAAGAAGCGCAAGTAGGAGTCAAGAAGATGCCACGCAGTCTGAAGAAGGGCCCCTTCGTCGACGAGCACCTGCTTCGCAAGGTTGTCTCGCAGAACGAGGCGGGTTCGAAGAACGTCATCAAGACCTGGTCGCGTCGCTCGATGATCATCCCGGCCATGCTCGGGCACACGATCGCCGTGCACGACGGTCGCAAGCACATCCCCGTGTTCGTGACCGAGACCATGGTCGGCCACAAGCTGGGCGAGTTCGCGCCCACCCGCACCTTCCGCGGCCACGAGAAGGACGACAAGAAGGGTCGCCGCCGCTGACGCGGGGGCGCTCCTGGAGAGAGAAAGAGGAGGAGAGAACATGGTGGAATCCATCGCACGCGTGAAGCACATCCGCGTGACCCCTCAGAAGGCTCGTCGTGTCGTCGCGCTTATCAAGGGCAAGCAGGCCGGTGAGGCCCTCGCCATCCTGAAGTTCGCGCCGCAGAGTGCGTCCGAGCCGATCTACAAGCTCGTCGCCTCGGCTGTCGCGAACGCTCGCGTGAAGGCCGACCAGCTCAACGAGTACCTGGACGAGCAGGACCTGTACGTGAAGAACGCGTACGTCGACGAGGGCACGACGCTCAAGCGTTTCCAGGCCCGCGCGCAGGGCCGTGCCTTCCAGATCAAGAAGCGCACGAGCCACATCACGGTCGTGCTCTCGACCCCCGAGGTCGCCGAGACCTCGGCCGCTGCGAAGAAGGCGAGCAAGTAATGGGACAGAAGGTCAACCCGTACGGCTTCCGCCTCGGCATCACCACCGACCACGTGTCGCGGTGGTTCTCCGACTCGACGAAGCCGGGTCAGCGTTACGCCGACTACGTGGCCGAGGACATCAAGATCCGCAAGCTGCTCCTCACGAGCCTCGACCGTGCCGGTGTGAGCAACATCGAGATCGAGCGCACCCGTGACCGCGTGCGCGTCGACATCCACACCGCCCGCCCGGGCATCGTGATCGGTCGCCGCGGCGCCGAGGCCGAGCGCATCCGTGCCGACCTCGAGAAGCTCACCGGCAAGCAGATCCAGCTCAACATCCTCGAGGTCAAGAACCCCGAGGCCGACGCCCAGCTCGTCGCTCAGGGCATCGCCGAGCAGCTCTCGGCTCGTGTGGCGTTCCGTCGCGCGATGCGCAAGGGTCTGCAGGGCGCCCAGCGCGCCGGCGCCAAGGGCATCCGGATCCAGGTCTCGGGCCGCCTCGGCGGCGCGGAGATGAGCCGGTCGGAGTTCTACCGCGAGGGTCGGGTGCCGCTGCACACGCTGCGCGCGAACATCGACTACGGCTTCTACGAGGCCAAGACCACGTTCGGCCGCATCGGTGTGAAGGTCTGGATCTACAAGGGCGATCTCACCAACAAGGAACTCGCTCGCGAGCAGGCGAACGCGCCGAAGTCCCCCCGTGGTCGCGATGACCGCGGCGGCGACCGTCGTCGCGGTCCCCGCAACGAGGCCCCCGTGGCAGAAGGAGCGTCGGCATAATGCTCATCCCCCGCAAGGTCAAGTACCGCAAGCAGCACCACCCGGGGCGCGATGGCCAGGCGACCGGCGGCACGAAGGTGTCGTTCGGTGAGTTCGGCATCCAGGCTCTGACCCCCGCCTACGTGACCAACCGTCAGATCGAGTCCGCTCGTATCGCGATGACCCGTCACATCAAGCGTGGCGGCAAGGTGTGGATCAACATCTACCCCGACCGTCCGCTCACCAAGAAGCCGGCCGAAACCCGCATGGGTTCCGGTAAGGGTTCGCCGGAGTGGTGGGTCGCCAACGTCAAGCCGGGCCGTGTCCTCTTCGAGGTCGCCGGCGTCAACGAGCAGCTCGCTCGCGAGGCCCTCCAGCGGGCCATCCACAAGCTGCCTCTCAAGGCACGAATCATCAAGCGCGAGGAGGGCGACGCGTAATGGCTGTCGGCACCAAGCAGCTCGCCCCGAGCGAGCTCGACACGTTCGAGAACGAGCGCCTCGTTGAGGAGCTCCGCAAGGCCAAGGAGGAGCTGTTCAACTTGCGCTTCCAGTCGGCCACCGGCCAGCTCGAGAGCCACGGCCGCATCCGCGCCGTGAAGCGCGACATCGCCCGCATCTACACCGTGATCCGCGAGCGCGAGCTCGGTATCCGTGCCACCCCGGTGGCCGCGGCTCCGGCGAAGAAGGCCAGCAAGAGCAAGGCGAAGAAGACCGAGGATGCCCCGGCTCCCGCCGAAGGAGAGGCTGAGTGATGGCCACCACGAAGAAGACCGCTGAGGCGACCGAGGTCGTCGAGCACGGCGCCCACGATGTCCGCGAGGAGGGCGCGCGCGGTTACCGCAAGGCCCGCCGCGGTTACGTCGTCAGCGACAAGATGGACAAGACGATCGTCGTCGAGGTCGAGGACCGCGTGAAGCCCCCGCTCTACGACAAGGTCATCCGCCGCACCTCGAAGGTCAAGGCGCACGACGAGGCGAACTCCGCCGGCATCGGCGACCTGGTCCTCATCAACGAGACCCGTCCGCTCAGCGCCACCAAGCGCTGGCGCCTGGTCGAGATCCTCGAGAAGGCCAAGTAAGCCCTCGCGGCTGCTTGGAACCCAAGGAGTAAGAAGTGATTCAGAACGAGTCCCGCCTCAAGGTCGCCGACAACACCGGCGCCAAGGAGCTGCTGACGATTCGTGTGCTGGGCGGCTCCAACCGGCGTTACGCGGGCCTGGGCGACGTGATCGTCGCCACGGTCAAGGACGCGATCCCCGGTGGAAACGTCAAGAAGGGCGACGTGGTCAAGGCCGTCGTCGTCCGCACCGTCAAGCAGACCCGTCGTCCCGACGGTTCGTACATCAAGTTCGACGAGAACGCCGCCGTGATCCTGAAGAACGACGGGGAGCCCCGCGGCACCCGCATCTTCGGCCCGGTCGGTCGTGAGCTTCGTGACAAGAAGTTCATGAAGATCGTCTCGCTCGCCCCGGAGGTCATCTGATCATGGCGAACATCAAGAAGGGTGACCTGGTTCAGGTCATCTCGGGCGCCAAGCCCGAGCGCGGCGGAGACCGCGGCAAGCAGGGCAAGGTCCTCGAGGTCCTCGTCGAGCAGAACCGCGTCATCGTCGAAGGCGTGAACTACGTCACCAAGCACACCCGCGTCGGCCAGACCGACCGCGGCACCAAGACGGGTGGCATCGAGACCGTCGAAGCCCCCATCCACATCTCCAACGTCGCGCTGGTCGACCCCTCGACCAAGAAGCCGACCCGCGTGGGCCACCGCGTGGAGGAGAAGGTCAAGGACGGCGTGAAGCGCACCGTGCGCGTCCGCTACGCGAAGAAGTCAGGTAAGGACCTCTGATGAGCACCGCTACTGCCGCGGCGGCTGGCAAGATCCAGCCCCGCCTGAAGCAGATCTACAAGAACGAGATCCAGAAGAAGCTGCAGGAAGAGTTCCAGTACGCGAACGTCATGCAGATTCCCGGCCTCGTGAAGGTCGTCGTCAACACCGGTGTCGGTGAGGCGGCTCGTGACAGCAAGGTGATCGATGGTGCGGTCGACGACCTCACCAAGATCACCGGTCAGAAGCCGATCGTCACCAAGGCCCGCAAGTCCATCGCGCAGTTCAAGCTGCGCGAGGGCCAGGCCATCGGTGCCCACGTCACCCTCCGCGGCGACCGCGCGTGGGAGTTCATCGACCGCCTGGTGAACCTCGCCCTGCCCCGCATCCGCGACTTCCGCGGCCTCTCGGACAAGCAGTTCGACGGTCACGGCAACTACACGTTCGGTCTGCAGGAGCAGTCGGTCTTCCACGAGATCAACCAGGACCGCATCGACCGCGTGCGTGGTTTCGACATCACGATCGTCACCACCGCATCCACCGACGACGAGGGCCGTGCGCTCCTGCGTCACCTCGGCTTCCCGTTCCGCGGAGCGGACGCCCAGGCGTAACACCCATCCACCACAGGTCGAGTGCCGTGTACGGCTCCTCGAAACCTGGTGAACAAAGGAAACAACACTCATGACGATGACAGACCCGGTCGCAGACCTGCTGACCCGTCTGCGCAACGCGAACTCGGCTCACCACGACGCCGTCTCGCTGCCGAGCTCGAAGCTCAAGACGCACATCGCCGAGATCCTCAAGCAGGAGGGCTACATCTCGGACTGGGGCGTCGCTGAGGCTCGCGTGGGCCAGACCCTCACCCTCACGCTGAAGTACGGCCCGAACCGCGAGCGGTCGATCGCCGGCATCAAGCGCGTGTCGAAGCCCGGCCTGCGCGTGTACGCCAAGTCGACCGAGCTTCCCAAGGTGCTCGGCGGACTCGGCGTCGCCATCCTGTCCACCTCCTCGGGCCTCCTCACGGACCGCCAGGCTGAGCAGAAGGGCGTGGGTGGGGAAGTCCTCGCCTACGTGTGGTGACCTGACATGTCTCGTATCGGACGTCTTCCCATCGACATCCCCGCCGGCGTCACTGTGACCGTCGAGGGCCAGGATGTCGCGGTCAAGGGCCCCAAGGGCGAGCTCACGCTCGCCGTGGCCCGCCCCATCGAGGTCAAGGTCGAGGAGAACCAGGTTCTCGTCACCCGCCCCGATGACGAGCGCGAGTCGCGGTCGCTCCACGGCCTGACCCGCACGCTCATCAACAACAACATCGTCGGCGTGACCCAGGGCTACTCCAAGGGCCTCGAGGTCGTCGGCACCGGTTACCGCGTGGCCCAGAAGGGCTCCTCGGTCGAGTTCGCCCTCGGCTTCTCGCACCCGGTCCTCGTCGACCCGCCGGCCGGCATCACGTTCACCGTCGAGGGCAACAACAAGCTCACGGTCAGTGGCATCGACAAGCAGGCCGTCGGCGAGGTGGCCGCCAACATCCGCAAGATCCGCAAGCCCGAGCCCTACAAGGGCAAGGGTGTGCGCTACGCCGGCGAGGTCGTTCGGCGCAAGGCCGGAAAGGCTGGTAAGTAACCATGGCTACGACTTCCAAGTCCGCCTCGCGCTCGCGCCGTCACGCGCGTCTGCGCAAGAAGGTCGTGGGCACCGAGGCGCGTCCGCGCCTGGTCGTCACCCGGTCTGCGCGCCACGTGTTCGTGCAGCTCGTCGACGACAGCAAGGGCCACACCGTGGCATCCGCCTCGACGCTCGAGGTCGACCTGCGCTCGTTCGAGGGTGACAAGACCGCCAAGGCGCGCAAGGTCGGCGAGCTCGTCGCCGAGCGCGCCAAGGCCGCCGGTGTCGCCGACGCCGTGTTCGACCGCGGTGGCAACCGCTACGCGGGTCGCGTCGCGGCGATCGCCGACGGCGCCCGTGAAGGGGGGCTGAACCTGTGAGTGACAACAAGGAGACCGAAGTGACCGACGCCACCGCGCAGGCCGCCCCCGAGCAGGCCGACGCCGCGCGCGAGCGTGAGCCCCGCCGCGGCGGTCGCGAGCGCAACCCCAACCGCGACCGCAACTCGCGCGACCGTTCGGAGAGCCAGTTCCTCGAGCGCGTCGTGACGATCAACCGCGTGTCGAAGGTCGTCAAGGGCGGACGCCGCTTCAGCTTCACCGCGCTCGTCGTCGTCGGTGACGGCAACGGCGTCGTGGGTGTGGGCTACGGCAAGGCCCGCGAGGTCCCGCTCGCCATCTCGAAGGGTGTCGAAGAGGCCAAGCGCAACTTCTTCCGCGTGCCCCGCGTCGGCTCGACCATCCCGCACCCGGTGCAGGGTGAGGCGGCCGCCGGTGTGGTGCTGCTGCGTCCCGCCGCCGCCGGTACCGGTGTTATCGCCGGTGGTCCGGTGCGTGCGGTGCTCGAGTGCGCCGGCATCCACGACGTGCTGTCGAAGTCGCTCGGCTCGTCGAACACGATCAACATCGTGCACGCGACCGTCGAGGCGCTGAAGCAGCTCGAGGAGCCGCGTCACGTCGCCGCCCGTCGTGGTCTCGACTTCGACCAGGTCGCCCCCGCGCGTCTGGTGCGTGCCGAGGCCGAGGCTGCGGCCGCACAGAAGGTAGGTGCCTGATGTCCGCACGTCTGAAGGTCACCCAGATCAAGTCCAAGGTGAGCGAGAAGCAGAACCAGCGTGACACGCTGCGCAGCCTCGGTCTCAAGCGCATCGGCGACTCCGTTGTTCGCCCCGATGACGCTCAGACCCGCGGCTACGTGCGTGCCGTCGCTCACCTCGTGAAGGTTGAGGAGCTCGACTGATGGCTGAGAACGCCAACGAGAAGGCCGAGGAGAAGGCGCCCAAGGCGCCGGCTCGCAAGCCCGCCGCGAAGGCTGCGGACAAGCCCGCCGCCGAGAAGGCCGCCGCGAAGCCGGCTGCCGAGAAGGCCCCCGCCAAGAAGCCGGCCGCCAAGGCCGCGCCGAAGGCCGCCGAGAAGAAGGATGTCGCGACCTCGCGTCCCGGCGTCCTGAAGGTGCACCACCTGCGTCCGGTCCCCGGCGCCAACACCGCGAAGACCCGTGTCGGTCGCGGTGAGGGCTCGAAGGGTAAGACCGCGGGCCGTGGCACCAAGGGCACGAAGGCCCGCTACCAGGTCCGTCAGGGCTTCGAGGGCGGCCAGATGCCTCTGCACATGCGTACGCCGAAGCTGCGCGGGTTCAAGAACCCGTTCCGCGTCGAGTACCAGGTCGTGAACCTCTCCAAGCTCGCCGAGCTCTACCCGTCGGGTGGTGATGTCACCATCAGCGACCTCGTCGCCAAGGGTGCCGTGCGCAAGAACGAGAAGGTCAAGGTCCTGGGCGATGGTGACCTCGAGGTGGCGCTGAACGTCACCGTCGACAAGGTCTCCGGCTCGGCCGAGCAGAAGATCGTCGCCGCGGGCGGCAGCGTCAAGTAAGTCGCAGACAGGGGTCGGAGCATGCTCCGGCCCCTGTTCGCATTCCCTCGCAACCTCCGCCGTCTGCTCTGCGGCGGCTGTGGGATAACCTGGGACTCTGTGCGCGCGGCGCGCGCCGGCATCCCGTTCTGGAGGACATCCACGTGTTCAGCGCTATCGCGCGCGTTCTGCGCACGCCCGACCTGCGTCGCAAGATCGCGTTCACCCTGGGGATCATCGTCGTCTACCGCCTGGGTGCGCACATCCCCTCGCCGTTCGTCGACTTCTCGAACGTGCAGTCGTGTCTCGCGGATGCCTCGGGCACCCAGGGTCTGCTCTCGCTCGTCAACCTGTTCTCGGGTGGCGCGCTGCTGCAGCTGTCGATCTTCGCGCTGGGTGTCATGCCGTACATCACGGCCACGATCATCGTGCAGCTGCTGCGCGTGGTCATCCCGCACTTCGAGACCCTCTACAAGGAGGGCCAGTCGGGCCAGGCGCGTCTGACGCAGTACACGCGCTACCTGACGATCGCGCTCGCGCTGCTGCAGTCCACGACGCTCGTCACCGTCGCCCGCTCGGGCCAGCTGTTCGGAACGACCGGCGTCGCGGCGTGCAACCAGCTGCTCACGAACGACGCCTGGTGGGCGCAGGCGCTCATGATCCTCACGATGACCGCCGGCACGGGTCTCATCATGTGGTTCGCCGAGCTCGTCACCGAGAAAGGCATCGGCAACGGCATGTCCCTGCTGATCTTCACCTCGATCGCGGCGACCTTCCCCGCGGCGATGTGGTCGATCTGGCAGACCCGCGGCTTCGAGGTGTTCCTGCTGGTGCTGCTCGTGGGCATCATCATCATCGGGTTGGTGGTGTTCGTCGAACAGTCGCAGCGTCGCATCCCGGTGCAGTACGCCAAGCGCATGGTCGGTCGCCGCACGTACGGCGGCACGAACACCTACATCCCGATCAAGGTCAACATGGCCGGCGTCGTGCCGGTGATCTTCGCCTCGTCGCTGCTGTACATCCCCGCGCTCATCGCCCAGTTCAACCAGGGCGCGGCGGGCACGACGCCGCCCGACTGGGTGCTGTGGATCCAGAACTATCTGACGAAGGGCGACCACCCGCTCTACTGGGCGCTCTACTTCCTGCTCATCGTCGGGTTCACGTACTTCTACGTCGCGATCACCTTCAACCCGGAGGACGTCGCCGACAACATGAAGCAGTACGGCGGCTTCATCCCCGGCATCCGTGCCGGGCGTCCGACGGCCGAGTACCTCGACTACGTGCTCACGCGCATCACGCTGCCCGGCTCGATCTATCTGGGTCTCGTCGCGCTCATCCCCCTCATAGCCCTGGCGACGGTCAGCGCGAATCAGAACTTCCCGTTCGGCGGCACCTCGATCCTGATCATGGTCGGCGTGGGGCTGGAGACGGTGAAGCAGATCGACGCCCAGCTGCAGCAGCGTCACTACGAAGGGCTCCTGCGATGACCGCACGCCTCCTGATCGTCGGCCCGCAGGGGTCGGGCAAGGGCACGCAGGGCGTGCGCATCGCGGAGGCGTTCGGCGTGCCGGCGATCTCCACGGGCGACACGTTCCGCGCCGCCATCCGCGACCAGACGCCGCTCGGTGTCGAGGTCAAGGCGATCATCGAGGCGGGGAACCTGGTTCCCGACGAGGTCACGAGCGCGGTCGTGCGTGAGCGTCTCGCGCAGGATGACGCGGCGCCCGGGTTCCTCCTCGACGGCTACCCGCGCAATCTCGGTCAGGTGAACGACCTCGATGCGTTCCTCGAGTCGCGCGACGAGCAGCTCGACGCCGTCATCGAGCTGAGCGTTCCCCGCCAGGAGAGCATCGATCGGCTCATCACGCGCGCCGCCGAGCAGGGTCGCACCGACGACACCGCCGAGGTCATCGCGCATCGGCTCTCGATCTACGAGAACGAGACGGCGCCGATCCTCGACGTCTACGGCGAGCGGGGCCTCGTGGTCTCGATCGACGGCGTGGGAACGCTCGACGAGATCACCGAGCGCATCGTCACCGCGCTGGTGGCCCGCGGGCTCACCCCGCAGGGCTGAGCGTGCTGCGCCGCTCGATCTACAAGACCCCCGCCCAGCTGCGGTCGATGGTCGAACCCGGCCTCATCACGGCGGCGGCGCTGCAGGCGGCGCGGGAGCTCGTGCGTCCGGGGGTGACGACGGCAGAACTGGATGCCGCGGCATCCGCTGTCATCACAGGCAGTGGCGCGCGCTCGAATTTCCAGCTCGTGCGGGGCTACCGCCACACGACCTGCATATCTGTGAACGACCAGGTCGTGCACGGCATCCCGGGGGAGCGCGTGCTCGAGCCGGGCGACATCGTCTCGATCGACGCGGGCGCGGAGTTCCGGGGCTGGAACGGCGACTCGGCGATCACGATCGTCGTGCCCGATGAGGCCCGCCCCGACCTCGTGGCATCGCGCACCGAGCTGTCACGGGTGACCGAGGGCTCCATGTGGGCGGGCATCGCGGCACTCGCGTCCGCGCGGACGCTCCGCGATGTGAGCGGCGCGATCGAAGATCACATCGTCGGGGCAGGTCACGGCTACGGCATCCTGCGCGAGTACGTCGGCCACGGGATCGGACGCAAGATGCACGAGTCGCCGAGCCTGTTCAACTACCGCACGCCCGATGCCGGCCCGGCTGTCGAACCGGGTCTCGTGCTCGCCATCGAGCCGATGGTGGTCGCCGGGGGAGAGGCCACCTACGTCGAGGACGACGACTGGACGGTCACCACGATCGACGGATCAGACGGCTCACACTGGGAACACAGCGTGGCCGTCCATGATTATGGTCTGTGGGTGCTCACCGCACCCGACGGCGGCGCCGCCGGGCTTGCCCCTTTCGGAGTCACCCCGGTCCCGATTCCCTGACGGACGCGTCGCCGCACCAGAGAAGTCCTCTGCGACCACAAGAGAACGGATACGACTGACGTGATGGCCGCTATTGCTCGAAAAACGAACTGGTTCGCGATCTGGGTGACGGTGGCTGTCGTCGTCGTGATCGGCGCCGTGGCCGGTGCTGTGGTGTGGATGAACGCCGACAAGAGCAGCCCCGGAACCCTGCCCACCGCCGCCCACATCAACACCGACACGGGCGCGATCTCCGTCGGCACCGGCTCGAAGACCCTCGACACGTGGATCGACCTGCAGTGCCCGATCTGCCAGTCCTTCGAGTCGACGTACGGCTCGGAGATCCAGTCGCTCGTGACCGCGAACACGATCACCCTCAACATCCACCCGATCTCGATCCTCGACCGGGTGACGGCCAGCGCCGCCGCATCCAACCAGCAGTACTCGACCCGCGCCGCCAGCGCGATGTACTGCGTCGCGATCAACGACTACGACAAGCTCTACACGTTCATGCAGACGATGTACCAGAACCAGCCGTCCGAGTCGTCGGGCGCGGGCTTGAGCAACGATGAGATCGCCGCCTACGCACAGCAGGCGGGGGCGACGAACTCCGCCTCGTGCATCGCCGGCAACACCTACACGCAGTACGTGGGCTACATCACGAAGAAGACGCCGACGCAGCCCGGGTCGACCGGCATCGGCACCCCGACGATCGCCATCAACGGCTCGGTCATCTCGAACAACTCGATCCCGTCGAGCCCGAGCGACTTCGCCGCGCTGATCACCAAGTGACGTCCGGGGCGGATGCCCCGACCCACCCACGGAGCCCCGCTCGCCTGTCGGCGAGCGGGGCTCCGTCGTTCCCGGTATCCCCTCGGATGAGACCGAGTGTCATACGCAAACGCGCAAATCTAGCGGCACCTTCAGGCTTCCGCAAGGCCTTGGGAAAAGTCCGTTCCCGCGCAGAACATGTGTGTGGGGGATCCGCATCCGCGGATCGATCTCCTATCCGCCAATGACGGTTGATGAGGGGAGTTTGGGCATCAACCGTGCGCGGTACATGCGTCAAACGAATTGGGGAATGAGAAATGCACGCAACACTGAACCACTACGTCGCCGCGGCGAAGCGGCGGCGCACCGGAGAGCAGGGCGAAGACGAGGGGTTCTCCCTCATCGAGCTGATCGTGGTCGTCGCGATCCTCGGCATCCTGGTCGCGATCGCGATTCCGGTGTTCCTGAATATCCAGGACACGGCGAAGGTCAACTCGCTCAAGACTGTCGCCGCCAACGGCGCGACGACCGTGGCGACGGCGATCGCCAACGGAAGCGACCCGGCCGCGGCGCTCGCGCAGATGAACCCCGACGGCGCGACCCTCGCTCTCGTGCCGGCGACGGGTGCGAGCCTCACCGTCTACTGTGTGACCGCGACGGCGACATCGGGTGGACCGTTGTCCGGCGCTGCTGCGCAAAAGTCCGGACCGACCTGCTGAGGTCGCCATGACCCGCAGCCAGGACGACGGCGGCTTCAGCCTCGTCGAGGTGGTCGTCGCCGTCGTCCTGCTCGGGCTCGTCGCGATCGCGATCCTGCCGGCCCTCGTGATGGGCTTGCAGGCGACCGCCACCCAGTCGTCGGTGGCGACCTCCACCCGTGAGGTCAGCCAGATGATCGACTCCGCCCGTCAGCAGACCACCTGTGCGGGCCTCGCCCAGGCGCTGCAGGCGCAGACGTTCTCGGACGGTCGAGGACGCTCGCTGACCGTCACGGGAACGATCGACAACCTGACAGGAGCAACGTGTCCGACTCTCGCGCACGTCTCGGTCACCGCGACCAGCGGTACGTCGACGCTCACGAGCTCCACGGCGCTCGTCTACGTCACCGGCTGATGCGCGTCGGGGCGGCGCGTGGCGACGAGGGGATGACCCTCGTCGAACTCATCCTGTACTCCGCCCTCACACTGCTCGTGGTCGGGGGCCTCGCCGGTGTTCTGGTGAACACCTGGACCGCCCAGGCGAACGCCACCACGGTCGGCCAGGCCACCACCCGCGGAACCGTGTTCACCGAAGGGATCGAGAAGGCCATGCGCAACGCCTATGCGTTCCGGGTCACCGGCAGCGGTTCCACGCTCTCGGTGTGGACCGGTCTCGGCGGCGCGGCGGTGTGCCAGGGGTACACCGTCGACGGCTCCGGTGCGCTGCGCATGACCGCGACGGCGGGCTCGGCGGTGCTGCCCGCGGCATCCACCTGGCCGGTGTGGCAGACCGGCGCGGCGCAGATCGGCTCCACCGCGTACTTCACGGCCACCTCGACGGCCGTCAGCTACAGCTTCCGCGTCACGACCGCGGGTGCGCCCGTGGCCTTCACCGGCACCGAAACCGTGCGCACCTCGACCGTGCCCGCCTCCGCGGGGGTGAACACGTGCTGGTGATCCCTCGTTCTGCCCGCGCCCCGCGCGCCCGCCTCGGAGACGACGGCGCCTCGCTCGTCGCCGTCGTCGTGGTGATGCTGGTCGGTTTCGTCGTCGCCGTCACGATCGCCGGAGTCAGCATCTTCGCGATCACGCAGAATCAGCGCAGCGCCTCGAGCCTGCAGGCCTTCACGGCGGCCGAGTCGGGCCGCGACGCGGCGGTCGCGATGCTGGCCGCGGCATCCGCCGGCACGGCCGGCTGCAGCACGACCGGCACCGGCACCTACTCGGGCACCGCGGGCACCTACACGTACTCGTACTCGGTGTTCTCGACCACGAGCACCGTGCAGCCCTCCCGCAGCACCGCGCTCGGCGCGGCCGCCTGCCCCACGATCACCAGCACCTTCGTCCTCGTGCACGCCGTCGGCACCTCGCCGTCGGGCGCCACCACGGCCGTCGATGCTGTCTACCCGTGGGCGGGCAGCACAGTGAAGACCGACTCCCTCGGCTACATCAACAACGGGTTCTCCCCGCTGCTGAGCAACTTCACCGGCGGTGACCTGGTGGTGCGCTCCGGCGACTTCGCGTGCAACGCGACCACGATCTCCGGCAACGTCTACGTCCTGGCCGGCAACGTCACCATCGGGGCGGGCTGCATCATCCAGGGCAGCGTCTACGCGAGCGGCACCGTCACCGCGAGTCTGTCGGTCGTGAACAGCACGGTCACGGTCGGCTCGGTGAGCGCGGTCTCGATCATCACGGGAGACGTCACCGCCCTCGGCAACGTGAGTCTCGTGCCGTTGACGACCCTCTCCCTCCCGGGTCTGCCGCTCGGGCTGTCGGTGGGCGGCGGCATCCACTCCGGCGGCAACGTCACCCTCGACACCGCCATCAACCTGTCCCTGCTCGGCACGTACGCCGGCACCGTGGGCGGCGACGTCACCGCACGCGGCACGATCTCGATCAAGGCGTGGAAGGTGGGCGGGAAGGCGCAGGCCACCGGCACCATCACGGTGAACACGTCCCTCGGGGTGCTCTGCCTGATCATTCCGTGCGGCACCCTCGGCCCCACCTCACAGGTGCCGAACTCGTCCTCGACGCCGCAGCCCGCGTTCTCGCCCAGCCAGGCGCAGCTGCTGGCGCAGTCGGCCTGGGTCGACCTCAACGCCTCGACCAACTGGAGCAGGTACACCGGCAGCGCGTGGATGGCGTACGCGACCTTCACCGGGGACTCCTGCTCGGCGTCGTCGATCAACTCGGCCATCTCGGCGGCGACCGCGCCCATCGTCATCAACGCGACGGCGTGCACGTTCTCGCCCTCGTTCCTGCTGTCGATCACGAACGTGCCGCAGGACACCGTGCTGCTGGTGACCAACACCATCAACACGTTGGCGATCCAGGGATCCACGACGGCGACCGCCGCGAACCCGCGCCAGCTCTTCCTGGTGCAGGTCGACAACATCGCGAACGGCGTGCCCGACTGCGCCGGGCGGGGCGCCGTGACGAACCTGCTCAGCGCCGTCCCCACGTCGACGAACTTCCGGCTGATGGTCTACAGCCCGTGCGCGGCGAGCCTGCTCGGGCTCGGCAACGCCGCGAGCACGATCACGGGCCAGTTCATCGTGCCCACGACCAACTGGACGATCGTCGGCAACACCCTCAAGCAGGTCATCTGCGCCCCCATGACCGTGAACCCGAACATCCAGTTCGGGTGCAAGGCGACGGATGCCGCGACCGGCACGCCGATCGGATCGTTCACGACCGCGAAGGCGATCGCCCAGGTGGAGGTGTCGCCATGAGTGTCGCCGCACAGGTGTTCGTGATCGTCGTCGCCGGCGCGCTCGGTCTCGTCGTGGGATCGTTCCTGAACGTCGTCGTCTACCGCGTGCCCGCCGGTGTCTCACTGCTGCGGGCGAGCGCGTGCCCGACGTGCGACGTGCCGATCCGGTGGCAGCAGAACGTCCCCGTGCTCTCGTGGGTGGCGCTTCGCGGACGCTGCGCGCACTGCGGCTCGGCGATCTCGCCGCGCTACCCGCTCGTCGAGGCTGCGACCGCCCTGGGATTCGCGCTGGTCGCGTCGGTGGCCGTCGTCGTCCCGCAGGCGGGCGATGCCTCGTGGTGGCTCGCGCTCGCGGCGTTCCTCTATCTCGCCGCGATCACTGTCGCCCTCGCGCTCATCGATGTCGACGTGCGTCGACTGCCCGACGGGATCGTGCTGCCCTCGTACGGCGTCGCGATCGTGCTGCTCGCGCTGTCGACCCTCGTCGGCCACGACCTGTGGCCCATCGTGCGGGCGACGATCGGCATGGCCGCGCTGTACACCTTCTATCTGCTGCTGCGGCTGATCCGGCCCGACGGCATGGGAGGCGGCGACGTGAAGCTCGCGGGCCTGCTCGGCTGGTACCTGGCCTGGCTCGGCTGGGGGCCGCTCGTCGTCGGCGCGTTCACGGGCTTCCTCTGGGGCGGGATCTTCGGCGTCGCGCTGCTGCTCAGCCGGCGGGGTTCGCGGGCCAGTCGCATCCCGTTCGGGCCGTGGATGCTCCTCGGCGCATGGACGGGGATCGTGGTCGGCGCGCAGCTGACCCGGATGTATCTGGGGGTCTACACGTCATGAATCACAGGGGTGGACGTGCGCGCATGTCGGTGCGCGCCGGAACGGGGGAGGACGAATGACCGCACAGACAGTGGTCGGGCTCGAGATCGCTCAGTCGCACGTGCGCGCGGTCGAGGTGGCGCCGGGGGCGACGCCGCGCGTCGTGGCCTGGGGGGAGGTGCCGCTGCCCGAAGGGGTGGCGGAGGACTCCGAGGTGATCGATGCCGCAGCGCTCACGCTCGCCCTCGACCAGCTCTGGGTGCGCAGCCGCATCTCGCACAAGAAGGTGGTGCTGGGTCTCGCGAGTCGGCGCATCCTGGTGCGCGAGTATGCGACGCCGCTCACCTCGCGCACCGCGATCATGCAGTCGCTCCCGTTCGAGGTGCAGGATGTGCTGCCGGTGCCCGTGGACCAGGCCGTGCTGGACTTCTACGCGATCGATCACGTCGACTCACTCGTGCGCGGGTTGGTCGTCGCGGCGATCGCCGAACCGATCGATGAGCTGCTGCGGGTGCTGGAGCGCTCGCGGATCGTCGCGGCATCCGTCGATCTCACGGCGTTCGCCCTCGCCCGGATCGCCCCGGCGGTCGCGGCGCCCGGGGAGACGGTCGCGCTGTTGCACATCGGCGAGCACACGACGACGGTGACCATCGTGCAGGACGGGGTGCCGCGGTTCGTGCGCACCCTCCCGGCGGAGATCCCGGCGTCGGCCCCGGTGGTGATCGAGAACGAGTGGATCGGCGCCGCCGTCGGCGACGGAGCCACCCGCGCGGAGTTGCGCGCGGGACGCACCGCCGTGCTGGCGCCCGCCGACGAGACGCCCGACCTCGTGCAGCGGGTGCGCAGCACGCTGCAGTTCTACGCGGCGCGCAGCGGTGCGGCGCCGGTCGAGCGCGTCCTCGTGAGCGGTGCCGGGTCGCTGCACCCGGGGGTGCTCCCCGCGCTCGCCGCCGCCCTCGACCAGAGCATCGACCGGGTGCCGATCGATCGCCTCGCGGTCTTCCCCGGTGAACCGCCCGAGCCCCGCCGGGCCGCGGATTTCGTCTCGACCATCGGACTCACGATCGGAGGCGAGCGATGAGCGCGGCCGTCGACACCCTCGTGCTCGGCGGTGCCGCCCGGGTCAACCTGCTGCCGCCCGCGGAGGTCGAGCGCCGGGCCCGCGTGCGGCTCGGGCGACGCTGGATCGGTGCGCTGGTGGGCACCGCGGTCGTCGTCGTGCTGATCATCGCCGCCGCCGTGGCCTACAGCGTGGTGGGCTCGGCGAGGCTCGCGTCGGAGCAGGCCCGCACGCAGCAGCTCGTCGCCGAGACGCAGAGCTACCAGTCGGTCGCGACCGCCGTGGCGACCCGCACCGAGCTGACCCAGTTCCGCGCCGATGCCCTCGGCTACGACATCCGCTGGGGCGCCGTGTTCGACACGATCTCCGCACACCTGACGCCCGGGGCATCCGTCACCGGATTCAGTCTCACGGCCGGCGCCCAACCGCAGGCGGGCACCACCGCGCAGCGCGGACTGGGCGGCTCGCTCACGGTCAGCGTCGCGAACCCCGCGGATGCCGCGTCCCTCGCCCGCGCGCTGCGGGGCGTGTCCGGCGTGCTCGCAGCGGACGCGGGCGACGTCACGTCGTCGACGACGGCGGGGACGCAGGCAGCGCCCACGTACGACGTGACGATCGACGTCGTCTTCGACCAGTCGGTGTACTCCGGCCAGTTCTCGCAGGAGGGGAAATGAGGAACATGTCGAGGGGGCTCATCTCCGCGCTCGGCGCGC
This sequence comes from Microbacterium sp. SCN 71-21, assembly GCF_001725695.1. Classification (NCBI taxonomy): domain Bacteria; kingdom Bacillati; phylum Actinomycetota; class Actinomycetes; order Micrococcales; family Microbacteriaceae; genus Microbacterium; species Microbacterium sp. SCN 71-21. The sequence continues at coordinate 8,934 of NZ_MEGA01000020.1, read as the reverse complement.
TGATCGCGGTGGTCCTCGTGGCCGCGGGCGTCTTCCTCGTCGCGCTGCCGATCTATCTCGGCGCGACGGGAGTGCACGGCCAGGCCGATGCCGCGGCCGCCACGAACGACCAGCTGCAGGTACGGGTCGACGCGCTCGCCGCTCAGGCGAAGGACACCACACAGCTCACCCAGGCCGTCGCGCAGCTGCGTGCGCAGATCCCGTCGGCGGCGGGGGTCGACCAGCTGGTGGACCTCGTCACCACGGCCGCATCGGCAGCGGGCGTCACGATCACGTCGATCACGCCGTCGCCCGCGGTGGCCTTCGCTCCCCGCACGAGCGAGGTCGCGGCCGCCGATGCGGCGAACACGGCTACGGCGGGCAGTGCCGGCTCATCCGCCACGACACCGGCGACGGGCGCCACCGCGGCTCCGGTCGGTCGACTGCAGGTGCCGATGGCGATCACGGTGACCGCGAAGGATGCCGCCCAGGCGGCGTCGTTCCTCGACGCGCTGCGCGCCGGCCCGCGTCTGCTGGCGATCGTCGGCACGAGTGCCACCGAGACGGGCACGGGCTCGTCGACGGGCGGCGCGCTCACGGTCACAGTCAGCGCGCTCGCGTTCGCCGAGACGGAACAGTGAGGACCCGCAGATGACCACCACGATCACGCTTCCCACGCTCGATGCGATCCTCGCGAGCGCCGCCGATGCCGGGGCATCCGATGTTCACCTGACGGGGGGTCTGCCGGCGGTCTGCCGCATCGACGGTGACCTCACCGAGGTGCAGGGGTTCGGACAGGAGCTTCCCGGCGATTGGGTGGAGGGTGCGCTCGCCGGCATCATGACGGCCGAGCAGCGAAAGCAGTTCGCCGTCGCCGGTGAGGTCGACCTCGCCTACTCCGCTGCGGGGATCGGTCGGTTCCGTGTGAATGTCTTCCGCCAGATGGGGGATGTCGCGGCCGCGCTGCGACTCATCCCCGACGAGGTGCGGTCGCTGAAGGCGCTCGGCGTGCCGGAGATCGCGCGCGACCTGGCGCTCAAGCCGCGGGGACTCGTGCTGGTCACGGGGCCGACCGGCTCGGGCAAGTCGGCGACCCTCACGGCGATGGTCGACATCATCAACCGGGAGCGCGCCGCGCACATCATCACGATCGAGGACCCGATCGAGTTCGTGCACTCCAGCCGGCACTCGCTCGTCCACCAGCGCGAGGTCGGGTCCGACACCGCGTCGTTCGGCGAGGCGCTGCGGCGCGTGCTGCGGCAGGACCCCGATGTGATCCTGCTGGGCGAGCTGCGCGACGCGGAGTCGATCGCCGTTGCGCTGTCCGCCGCCGAGACCGGGCACCTCGTGCTGGCGACCCTTCACACCCAGGGGGCCGCGAAGAGCATCAACCGCATCGTCGACGTGTTCCCTGCCGAACGCCGCGATCAGGTGCGCGCGCAGCTCGGGGACACCCTTCAGGGGGTGCTCAGCCAGACGCTCCTGCCGGGGCTGCGCGGTGGGCGTGTGCTCGCCACCGAGGTGATGGTGCAGACCCCGGCGGTCGCGAACCTCATCCGGGAAGGGCAGATCCAGCAGCTCTACTCCGCCTTGCAGTCGGGGTCGGAGTTCGGGATGCACACGCTCGACCAGAGCCTGCGCGAGCTTGTGAAGGACGGCCGCATCGAGAAGTCGCTGGCGCAGCAGTTCGCGGTCGATCAGCGTTCGCTCGAAAAGACGCGGGCTGTGCCCGCCGACCTCGACGACGAGGTGTGGGCGACGCGCGGCGGAGTCGCGCGACCCGCGAACTGGGGGGTGTGAGCCATGCCGGTGCTGGAGCGGTTCTCCTACCGGGCGGTCGCGCCCGGCGACGAGGCGGTCGTCAAGGGCACGATGGATGCCGCGAACGAGGCCGCCGCGGTCGGCAAGATCCACGCGCAGGGCCTCATCCCGCTCGAGGTGCGCTCCCTGGCGCGCACCGGGCTCCGGCGGGAGGTCTCGCTCACGGGGTCGGGTCGCGTGAAGGTCAAGGCGCTGGCGCTCATGACCCGTCAGATGGCGGCGCTCACGGAGGCGGGGCTGCCGCTGCTGCGCACTCTCGAGATCCTCACCGAACAGACCGACGACAAGGCGCTGCGCGCGGCGCTCGTGGGCGTCGTCGCGGACGTGGAGTCCGGGGCATCCCTCTCTCTCGCCTTCAGCCGGCAGCCGAAGGTGTTCGCGCCGCTGATGGTGAGTCTCGTGCGGGTGGGGGAGGCGGGCGGATTCCTCGCCGAGTCGCTCACGTCCATCGCGCGTTTCTACAAGTCCGAGGCCGAGCTGCGCGACAAGGTGAGGGCGGCGACGACCTACCCGACCGTCGTGCTGGTGGTGGCCTTGCTCGCGGTGCTGGGCATGGTGACGTTCATCGTTCCGGTCTTCGAGAAGATGTTCGCGAACCTCGGCGGGGAGCTTCCCGTGCCCACGCAGATCCTCGTCACGATCTCGCACAACATGGTGTGGATCCTTCCGCTGCTCGCCGTCGTCGTCATCGGCGGTGCGGTGTGGTGGACGCGGTCCCGCAACACCCCGAGGGTGCGTGCCGTCGTCGATCCGTGGAAGCTGCGCCTGCCGATCTTCGGCTCCCTGAACACGAAGATCGCGGTGGCCCGCTTCGCCCGGAACCTGTCGATGATGCTTCAGGCGGGGGTGCCGTTGATGCAGGCCCTCGACACCGTCGGCGAGGCGGCCAACAACGTGAAGATCGTCGCGGCACTCGAGAAGGTCAAGGAGTCGGTGCGGCAGGGCAAGTCGCTGGCGGCGCCGCTCGCGGCGGCGGGCGTCTTCCCTCCGATGGTGTCGCAGATGGTGTCCGTCGGCGAGGAGTCGGGCACGCTCACCGAGATGCTCGACAGCATCGCGACGTTCTACGAGGCCGAGGTCGCGTCGGCCACCGAGCAGTTGACCGCGGTGATCGAGCCCGTGCTGATCGTGATCCTCGGTGTCGTCATCGGCGGCATGGTGATCTCGCTCTACCTGCCCGTCTTCAACCTCTACGCGCAGCTGAACCACTCCGCCGGCGCGTGAGCGGTCGCGAGCCCTGATCGCATGCCGCGGCCTCACGCGGTGACGCGCAGCACCTCGTCGATCGTCGTGATCCCGGCGACGACCTTCGCCCAGCCGTCGTCGCGCAGCGGCACCATGCCCTGGGCGAGGGCGATGTCTCGCAGCTCCCGACCGCGGCTGCGTCCGACGACCTGCTGCTCGAGGTCCTCGGAGAGGGTCATCACCTCGTGCAGCGCCACCCGGCCGCGGTATCCGGTGTACGAGCAGGCGCGGCATCCGACCGGACGGTAGAACGCGTCGACGCCGTGCTCGGGGCGCTCGAACCCCGCGGACTGCAGCGTCTCGTCGTCGAGGTCGGCCCGCTCGCGGCACTCGACGCACAGGCGGCGCGCGAGACGCTGGGCGACGACGGCGGTGAGGGCGGTGCCGACGAGGTAGGGCTCCGCGCCGATCTCGACGAGCCGGGTCAGTGCGCTCGGCGCGTCGTTGGTGTGCATCGTCGAGAGCACGAGGTGGCCGGTGAGCGCCGCTTCGATCGAGGTGATGGCGGTCTCCCGGTCGCGGATCTCGCCGACCAGCAGCACGTCGGGGTCTGCGCGCAGGATCGACCGCAGCGCGGTCGAGAACCCGAGACCGGCGCGGGGGTTCACCTGCATCTGGCTGATGCCCGGGAGCCGGTACTCGACCGGGTCCTCGATCGTGACGACGTTGACCTCGGGCGACGCGATCTCGCTGAGCGCCGTATAGAGGGTCGTGGATTTGCCCGACCCGGTCGGTCCGGTGACGAGCACCATGCCGTGCGGCCGGCGGATCGCCTCGCGGAACCGGGCGTCGTTGCCGGGAGACATCAGCAGTTCGGCCATCGAGACGCGGCGCTCGCTGGTGTCGAGGATGCGCATCACGACCTTCTCGCCCCACACCGTCGGCAGGGTCGCGAGGCGCAGGTCGACGGTGCGGCCCTCGAGCGTGACCGAGATGCGTCCGTCCTGCGGGCGGCGCTTCTCGGCGATGTCGATCTGCGCCATGATCTTCAACCGGGAGAGCACGCCGTCCTGGATGGTGCGGTCGGCGCGTTGCACCTCGTGCAGCACCCCGTCGATCCGGAAGCGCACGGTGAGGTCGGCCTCCCCCGGCTCGATGTGGATGTCGCTCGCGCGGTCGGTGATCGCCTGCGCGATCAGCAGGTTCACGAAGCGCACGACCGGGGTCGCGTCATCCCCTTCGTCGAGGGAGAGGGTGAACGACGTGCGCGCCGCCGTGCTCGCACCTTCGATGACGGTGGAGAGCTCGGTGAGCTCCTCGTCGGAGCGCAGGAACCGGCCGAACACTGTCTGCAGCGCATCGCGCGCCACGACGACCGGGTCGACGACGAGGCCGGTGGCGGTCGAGACGTCGTCGAGGGCGACGAGGTCGGTCGGATCGACGATCCCGACGGTGAGGCGGTGTGCGCTGCGTTCGATCGGCAGCAGCTGGAACCGACGGCACAGCGAGCTCGGCACGAGCGCGAGCACGGCCGGGTCGATCGTCACCGCGGCGAGGTCGAGGAAACGGGTGCCCGTGCTCGCGGCGACGCTCTCGGCGAGGGTGCGTTCGCTGACGACGCCGCGCGAGATCAGTTCACGCCCGAGCGCCGTGCCGTCCCCGAACCTGTCGACGTCCGCCGCGATCTCCTGCGCGTCGACGGCTCCGGCCGCGACGAGCGCCTGCGCCAGACCAATCACCATCGGATCCCCCTTCGGCCTCCGTGCCCCCATCCGTAGTGTACGAGCGCCGGGATGCCGCGGCACGGGGGTTGTGCGCGAGCGATCGGCGTGCTGCAGGGCGACGGGCCGCGGCATCCGTTCGCCCGCTGTTCACCGACCGTTGCCCCGTGGCTGTGAAGATGCCCAGCGCGACCGATGAGCCGGCCGCATCCGCCCGATTGGAGCTCCGTCCGATGCGACGTCTCGCGGCGCTGTGCGCTGCCACCCTCACCTTCGCCGGTCTCGCCGCCGTGCCCGCCGCCGCGGTCGCCGTCGAGCCCCTGCCGACTCTCGTCATCAACGAGGTCGAATCCAATGGCGGAATCCCCGGCGACTGGATCGAGCTCTACAACACGGGCGATGCGCCGGTGGATGCCGCGGGGCTCGTGCTGAAGGACAACGACGACACCCATCGGTTCGAGATCCCGGCGGGCACCACGATCGCCGCGCACAGCGCTGCGGCGTTCGACGTCGAGACCGCGTACGGGCTCGGCAAGGCCGACTCGGCGCGGCTGTACCTCGGCGACGGCTCGACGCTGATCGACTCCTACTCCTGGACGGCGCATGCCGACGAGACGTACGGGCGCTGCCCCGACGGCATCGGCGCCTTCGTCGACACCGATGCCGCGACAAAGGGGGCGCCCAACCAGTGCCCGCCGCCGGCGGGGGCCGCAGACATCCGCATCAACGAGGTCGAGTCCAACGGGGGCACACCGGGCGACTGGGTCGAGCTCTACAACACCGGTTCGGCGGCGGTCGACCTGACCGGGTGGATCTTCCGTGACAACGACGACAGCCACACGCTGCTCGTGCCTGCGCAGACGCTGCAGCCGGGCGCCTACACGTGGTTCCAGACCGACGTCGCGAACGGGTTCGGGCTCGGCTCGGCCGACTCGGCGCGGCTGTTCCTGCCGGACGGCACCACGGTCATCGACTCCTACACCTGGTCGGCGCACGCCGCGACGACCTACGGCCGCTGCCCCGATGGCACCGGCGCGTTCGTCACCACGCTCTCGTCGACGCAGGGTTCCGCGAACGACTGCCAGCCGCTGCGCCTGAGCGAGATCGAGTCGAGCGGCGGCACGCCCGGCGACTGGATCGAGCTGGTCAACCTGTCGAACACGGATGTCGACGCCTCCGGCTATGTGCTGAAGGACAACGACGACAGCCATGTCTTCACGATCCCGGTCGGCACCACGATCCCCGCGCTCGGCTACGCGGCGTTCGACGTCGAGTCGGCGTTCGGGCTCGGGTCCGCGGACAGCGCGCGGCTCTTCTCGCCTGCGGGGGACCTCGTCGACACGTACTCGTGGACGGCGCACGCCGCGACGACCTACGCCCGCTGCCCCGATCCGCGAGGAGCCTTCGCCGTGTCGGCCGCCCCCACGAAGGGCGAGGCGAACTCCTGCATCGGCGAGGTGACGGTGAGCCCGTGGCCCGGCAGCGGCGACGTGCGCATCGTCGACACGTCCGCGACGGTGTTCGCCCCCGACGGCAAGGATCTCAGCGGTCTCGTGTACGAGGCATCCGGCACCGGAGAGCGCGGAACCCTGTGGGCCGTGAACAACGGCGGCGGCACGCTCTTCCGGCTGCAGTGGACCGGCACCGACTGGGCTCCGGCGCCGGGCTCGGCGTCCTCGGGCACGGTGCTGCACTACGCGGACGGCACCGGTGCGATCGACTCCGAGGGCGTCACGATCGCGGGCGGCTCGTCCGCGGGTGGTGTCTATGTGGCATCCGAGCGCGACAACTCGAACAAGAACGTCAGCCGTCCGTCGGTGCTGCGCTACGACGTGACCGGCGCCGGTGCGAGCCTCAACGCGACCGACGAGTGGAACCTGAGCGCCTTCCTCCCGGTCGGCCTCGGTGCCAACTCGGGTCTCGAGGGGATCGCCTGGATCCCGGATGCGGCGCTCGTCGCGGGCGGCCTGATCGACGAGAGCACGCTCGCCGCCTACAGTCCGGCGTCGTATGCGGGGCACGGCGATGGCCTGTTCTTCGTCGGCGTCGAGGGCACCGCGAAGGTCTACGCCGTGGCGCTTCTGCCCGGCGGCGTCTCGAAGCTCGTGGCGACGATCGATCCCGGACTCGGGGTCGTCGCCGAGGTCGCCTACGACGCCGCGTCGGATCAGCTGTGGGCGCTGTGCGACGACGCGTGCAACGGCGAGGCGGCGATGCTGCAGATCGCGGACTCGGGCCCGCACGCGGGTTCGTTCCAGGTCGCGGAGCGCTACGCGAACCCGGCCGGGATGCTCGACTCGATCGCGAACGAGGGCTTCGCGTTCGCGACCGCCGACCTGTGCGTCGACGGTACGAAGCCGGTCTTCTACGCCGACGACAACGGCACCGACGATCACGCGCTGCGCGAGGGGTCGATCGACTGCACTGCGGTGCCCGGAGGCACGGACCCCGGCGACGGATCGGGCGGCGGGACGCCGGGCGACGGCTCGGGTGGTGGGTCGGGCGGCGGGACCCCCGGTGACGGCTCGGGTGGTGCCGGCGGCCTCGCGCCGAGCGGACCGGATGCCTCGGTGCCCGCGGCCCCGGGTGAGGGTGATCTGATCGACGCGAACCGTGGCGGCGCCACCGCCCCCGGATCTGCCGTCGCCGGCTCGGTCGTGACGATTGCGGTCGATCCGGCGCACGCGGGCAAGATCGTGCACGGCTGGATCTTCTCGACCCCCACCTACCTCGGCGTGGGTGTGGTCGCGCTGGACGGCTCGGTGTCGTTCACCATCCCGGCGGGCTTGCCGGCCGGCGATCACCGCATCGCGGTGGTCGACGCGAGCGGCGCCGTGCTCGGCTGGAGCCCGCTGACGGTCGAGCTCGCGCAGACCGGCGCGGCGGCCTCGGGCTGGCTGCCCGCAGGCGCGCTGCTCCTCGGCGTCGGCGTGGTGTTGGTCGCCGCGGCGCGGCGTCCCCGCCGCGCGTGAGGTGGGGGCGCTTCGCGCCCCCACCCCCCACCCCCCACCCGCCGAATCCATCTCTCGGCGCCGATTCCAGCCGTCAGCGGTGCTGCGAGGGGGTGGAGTCGGCGGGGCGGGGTGGATTCGATGAGGCGCCGCCGGGAGTGCGCGAGCGCTCGCCGTCGCGCCGCCGCATCCTCCCCGGCTGGCGGGGGAGCGGGCGGGCTCCACAGATGCCGCGGGAGGCCTCGCCGACGGATCGGGGCGGCGCAGAGTGAGGCGATGGATGTCCCCGCCGCCCGCCGCGCGATTCGCACCCGCGCCGCGCTGCTCCGATTCGGCATGGCCGAACGCGAGCTGAGCCGCCGCGTCGAGTCGGGGTCGCTGCGTCGTCTGGGGCGCGGACTCTATGCCGATGCCGCTTCGATCGACGCGCTGCGGCCGGAGGACCGCCATCTTGTGCACATCGCCGCGGTCGATCGCCGTGAATCGGGTGCCGCGCACGTGTTCTCCCATCTGTCGGCAGCGGTCCTGCATGGGCTTCCGGTCTACGGAACCCGCACGCACCCGGTGCACGTGTCGTCGACGGCCGTCGACGGGCGAGTGTCGGCTCATCCACGCATCGCCCGACATCGCCGCGACCTCGACCCAGTGCATGTCACGAGCGTCGGTGGCGTCAGATGCACGGATCTCGCGCTGACAGTCGCGGATGTCCTCGCCACCGAGTCGCCGGAGATCGCTGTGTCGGTCATCGATGCCGCGCTTCGGGGCGTGGCGTGGGTCGATTCCTCGCACACCTACGACGATGTCGCTCACGACGGGTTCTGCCGTGAGGTGGCAGCGCATCTGCCGCCGGGGCGTCGCGGGGTGCGACGCGCGCGGCGCATCCTCGAGATGGCCGACGGTCGCGCTCAGCTCCCCGCGGAGAGCGTTAGTCGACTTCGCCTCCTCGATGCGGGCTTCGCGCGCCCGCGTCTCCAGGTGCCGGTCGGCGGTCCCCGCGGCGAGACGTTCTATGTCGACATGTCGCTGGACGACGTCGACGCGTGGGCCGAGGTGGATGGCCGCGCGAAGTACGCCGATCCCGCGCTGCGCGGCCCGGACGTCTCAATGGAGCAGGTGCTGTGGCGCGAGAAGGAGCGTGAGGATTGGATTCGGGGTGTCACAGGTCGCCGGGTCATCCGCTGGGGGTCCGCCGACATCGCGACTCCCGATCGATTCCTCGCGCGTCTCGCCGCGTTCGGCGTGCGCCCGCCTCACTAGCTCGCCCCGCTCGCCCCGCC